>NZ_JBHXMY010000146.1:0-12092 GCF_042720195.1 Nocardia sp. NPDC058497
CACCAGCCGTCCGCGATCTCGGACGGCTGGTGGTGGATCGGGCCGTCGTAGCGCACCTCGTAACCGAACAGGTGGCAGCGCAGCGGTTTTCCCGCCCAGACGCCGTCCCACGACGCGGTGGCACGCAAGGCCGGTGCGGTGCCCATGGGCAGTGTGATGCCGAGTTCCTCGTGCAGTTCGCGCGCCGCGGTGTCGGCGGGATCCTCGCCCGCGTCGACGACTCCGCCTGCCAGGCAGTCGTGCAGACCGGCGAAGACGAGTTTGCTGTCGGTGCGCCGATGCACGTAGATCCGGCTGCCGTCCACGGACCGCACCAGCACTCCCGCGCTGGCGTGCCAGAGACCCTCGCGATAGACGGTGCCCCGATCGGCCGCGCCGATCACCTGGCCGGCGGCGTCGTAGACGGCGAGCAGTTCCGACTCCGGGTTCACAGACACCGCCCGAGGGTAACCGTCGGCTCACCGGGGCTGTCGCTGCGGCTTCACCCCCGGACGCGGTGCGGCGGCACGGGCTCGCACGGCCGACTTCGCCGCCTCGGCCGCTGCCTCCGCGTCGAGCTTGCGCCGGATCAGATACTGCTGGCCGCACGTCCACGCCGCATTGGTGGCGAAGTAGACGAGCACCGCGACCGGCAGGATCGCGCCGCTGACCAGCGCGCCCGCCGGAAACACCCACAGTGACAGCCGGCGCAGCAGCGCGGCCGTTCCGTCCTGCGCGGGCGGGGTGAGCCGTGCGGTGAGATGGGTGGCGAGCGCGGTGATCAGCACCAGCGGGACGGCCAGCACGGCCACGGAGACGAACAGCTCACCGGCCCCGGTCATGGTCGCCGACAGCGGTGCGCCGAACACTCGGGCTTCGAGGAAATCCTGGACCTCGGAGATACCGAGCAGATAGTTCGGTGTCGCGCCGTTGGCCTCGGCCGACATCGGCGTCCCGGTCGAGGCGAACGGGCCGACCGCGAAGGCGCCGGTCCGGTCGAACGACCGCAACACGTGGAACAAGCCGAGAAACACCAAGCCCTGCACGATCATCGGGACAAGCCCGCCGAAGAGCCGGACCCCGTGTTCGCGGTGCAGCGCCCGGATCTCCTCGGCTTGCTTGCGCTGATCGCCGGGATGCTTCTTCCGGATCTTGTTCATCCGGGGTTGCAGGGAACGCAGGACGGCCTGGGAACGGGCCTGGCGCAGTGCGGGAACGACCAGCAGGGCGCGGACGGTGATCACGAGCGCGGCCACGGCGAGTAGCCAGGCAAGGCCGTCGGCGGGCCCGAAGGGGAGGGCGAAGAGCCGGTGCCAGCACCACAGGGCGGCGGACACCGGAAAGTACACGACATCGAGCATGACGGAACGACCTGTCCGGAGGGCGTGCGTGAACGCACGAGAAGGGGAGGGGGATCACGGAATCCGACAGGCGGCGCGGACAGCGCTGCGCCCGTCAGCGGTGATCGATCCCCGGTGCTCGTGGCCGTGGACGACCTGCGGAATCCGGATTGCTCTGTGGCAGAAAGGAACCGCGCAACCGGTGCTGCGCCGATCCCGGTGGGCCGGCGACGGCGACCCGCACCGGAATCCGCCGGTGACCGGTGATCGCGACCAGCGCGCACACCATGGCCGCGGCGACCGCACCGAACGCGAGCATGCGCGCGGTGTCGTTACCGGGCGTGGACAGGAGCACGAAGGCGGGCAGCACGCACGCGAGAACCGCGTACGCCAAGATCACTGCCCGTGCTTGCATGCCGTCGAGCATACCGGTGCGCGGCGAGTGCCTCAGAGCTGTTCGAGGGGGTAGGGCGGCGCTCCGGTGCCGGTGATCCGCAGATTGCCCCACGGATCGCGTTCGGTGAGCCGGGCCGGTGCGGGGCGGTGGCCGGGCAGCGCGAGCAGGGCCGTCGACCGGGTCGGCTCCGGGAGTGAACCGTCGACCGGGTCGAGGCGGCCGTACCAGTGGTAGCGGCCGTCGATCGGATCGGCGTGCCCGGCGAGCGTCGCGATGACCGGATACTCCGCGCCGGGCAGGTCGAGCAGGGCCGGGCCCTGATAGTCGTGGGCGGGGTGCCGGTCGGCGGCGACGGTGATGTCGAAGTGGTGCGGTTTCGGTCCGCCGAGGCGGCGTGGGCGAGTGTCGGTGCGGCGCAGCGCGAGCCTGCGGTGGTACTCGTGCTGGGTGCTCGCCCTGACCTCGACGCGGGTGCCGGATTGCCTGCGCAGCGCGCTGATCCAGGTGGTGATGTGGTCGATCTGGGTCCGCCGGTGGGAATGCCGGTGCGGGGCAAGGGGACCGGGGCCGCCGAGGAGGAACAGGTTGGGAAAGCCGTGGACGGCGATGCCGCGGAAGGTGATCGGTCCGCCCGCCCACGCGGCGTCCAGGGTGCGACCGTCGCGACCGGTGACGGGGAGCGGCCGGGCCGGGCGGCCGCGTCCGGTGGGGAGCGACGCGTCGACCGTGTCCGCGGTCAGGACGACGATGTCGGCGACGATCCGCTCGCCACCAGGGAGCTGGATCAGCCACTGATCGGCCTGCTCGTCGAAATCGAGACCGAGGACATCGACCCCTTGCCGGGGTGGCGGCGGATCGGTGCGCCATCGTGCCCCCGGCCGCCTCGGTGGCGTAGCGGTGAGTTCGTAGACGACGACGTCGACGACCCGCGCGGCCCGCAATGCCCGCGCGAGCGGCGCGGCGTCGGCACCGATGATCGCGACGGTCACAGCAGACCCACCGCCCGCCACCACCGGCGCCCGACCGGCCCGATCAGACCGTGCTCACCGAGGAAGGCCGCGAGATCGGCCGCCCCGACGGCCCTGGCCTCCCGGGCGACGGGATTGCGCAACGCGATGCTGTGCGCCCGGCGCCCGTCGAGCCCGGCGCGCACGTACATGTGCCGATTGAGAACCAGCGACACGAACAGCGGTCCGGCAACCGCCACACACATCCGGGCGTACACCCGCTCGCCACGCGACATGGTCGGCACCCGGCGCGTCAGCGCGTCCCTGGCGAAACCGATGTGCCGCGCCTCCTCGGTGACGTGGATGCGCATGGTGCGCGCCACGATCGGCTGCAGATCGGGATCGTCGAGCACCCGGCGTTGCAGCGTGTCGAAGATCTCCTCGCCCACCAGCGCCGCCACCCACACCATGCTGCCGCGCAGGAGGGCGGGCAGGGCGGTGATCGCCAGCCGCACCGGCGGACGCGGCCAGTACGGACGCGCTTCGACGCGTTCGATGAGCTTGCCGAACATCATCATGTGCCTGCACTCGTCGGCCATCTCGGTGAGCGTGTAGTGCGAGGTCGCCGAGGTGGGGTCGCCGGCGAGCAGCTCGCGCAGCAACAGGCGCTCGAGCAGGTTCTCGAACCAGATGCCGACCGAGAGCATGTTGGCCAGCTCCTGCCGGGACAGCTCGCGCCGTTCCGCGGCCGACATCGCGTCCCACAGCTCGGTGCCGCAGAGCGAGACGACGCGGGCGGGCAGGAACAGCTTGTCCGGATCGAGCGGCTCGGCCCAGTCGATGTCGACCACGGGATCGTAGGATTTTCGCACCGAGCCGATCAGCAGGCGCTGGGCGAAGGAATCGCGCGGGGAGATAGCGTGGCGCATCGCGGGCTCACTCTCGGCAGTAGTGCCGCATTAACTGTTACATGGTGTATCACCAAGGTTAGTGGAACGCTATGTCACGGTCAATATCGACACGCGTATCGTTGGCACTGTGACTGCACCATCCGCCCAGGCCGAGCAGCCCGTCGGTGACGGCCGCGCCACCCGCTGGCACGGCCACAAGGCGCGCCGCCGCGCGGAGATGATCGATGCCGCGATCGAGGTGATCGAGGAACACGGGCTCGAGATCTCGGTGCAGCTGATCGCCGAGCATCTCGCGCTGCCGCGGCCCGTGGTGTACCGGCACGTCGGCGGCCGCGCCGAACTCGACGCGCTGGCCCGTCAGCGCATCCTGGAGCTGCTGCTCGCGGAGCTGCTGCCCGCGCTGCACCCCGACGGGACGCTCAAGGACGCGGTGCGCGGCGCCATCGGCACCTATCTCGGCTGGATCGAACTCCACCCCAATCTGCACCGCTTCCTCGGTGACGCCGCGCCCGAGGGCACCGGCGCCGCCACCCTGGCCGGGGCGGGCCGCGAGGTGGGCGGGCAGCTGGCCGACATGTTCGCCGCGAGTCTGGCTCGCTTCGGTATCGACCCGGCGCGCGCCAGGCCGATGGCCTTCGGGATGGTCGGGCTCGTCGACGGCGTGGTCGCCAGCTGGCGGGCCGATCCGGAACCGGTGCTCACCACCGAACAGGTGCAGGGCATTCTGACCGAGTCGGTGCTGTCGCTGTTCGAGGGCAATGCCCGCAGTCTCGGTGTTCCGCTGGAACGGGATTCGCTGGTCGCCGACCTGCTCGTCGCGCCCGACGCCGCCCCGCCGCCCGCGGAGCGGCTGCGCTGACTCAGTCGGCCAGCAGCTGATAGCTGCGGTGCCACAGCCACTCCACCGGCCCGCGCTCGAACCGGCGCAGCCACAGGTGGGCGAAGGCCGTGATGAGCACGACGACGAGGACGTAGATCCCGATCGTGAACGGGACGCGCGCGGTGTCGGGCACCCGCGCCGCCAGCCCGAAACCCCAGCCGTAGCAGAGGATTCCGGCGAGCAGGTTCTGCAGGATGTAGCAGCTGAGCGCGGTCTTGCCGACCTCGCTCAGGCGTGTTCCCGCGAAGCCGACCCGCGGCCTGCGCAGGTAGAACTCCGCGACCGCGGCCAGGATGCCGAGCGCGACGAACGGCGCGATACCGTAGCGGGTGAACAGCACCAGGTCGCCGCCGCCGAAGACGCCGATCGTGAAGTCCAGCGGTGCCGCGACCGCGAAGCCGATCACCATGAGCCACCGGCGGATTCGCGTACCTTCCGGCCGGAACACACCCGCCCGGTACAGTCGCGCGCCGACGAGGAACAGCGCCACCGACATCGGGAACACGAAGATCGCTTCCAGCCGGAACTCGAGTGCGTGATCGAGCCGGAACAGCACCAGATCCCAGAAGGAGCCGTCCGCATAGGGATTCGGGTCGAGCGGATCCGAGGTGGCGGACTCCTGGGCGGGCGCGTAGGCGAGGGCGGCCGCGATCAGCGTCAGCATCGTCACGTGGATCGAGGCCGCGGTGATCAGCCAGCGGCGTTGCGCCCGTTCACTGGTCGCGAGGAGATAGGCGACGACGAGCCCCGTGACCGCGTAGCCCATCAGCACATCGAACTCGGCCACCAGCAGGAAGTTCAGCAGACCGTCGAGGAACAGCAGCGCGGCCCGCCACGGGTACTTTCCTGGCCACCGGCGGCCCGCGCGCTGCGCCGAGGACTGCTGGATGGCCAGCCCGATGCCGAACATCACCGTCAGCAGGCCGAGGAACTTGCCCTGGGCCAGTTGCTGCAGCACCCGTTCCGACCACATCCAGCCGGTCTCCGCCGCCGACCCGAGTCCGCCGACGTACCCGACGAGCCCCTCGGGGTCGGTGAAGATCCAGATATTGGTGCCGAGGGTGCCCAGGATCGCGATGCCACGCAGGACATCGAGCGCGATCAGCCGGCCGGGCCGGTTCGGGACGTCGGTGGCGAGCTGCTGGACGGATTCGCTCATGGTCCGAGTATCGCGACCGGGCTTGCCGGTCGGATCGCCCGCGAGGACCACCCCGAGGTCCTCCTGGCGGGGGACCTCGGGGCGTAGACGGCACTCAGCCGCGGTGTGCCAGAACCTCTTCCACCAGGGTGACCGCCTCCGGCAGGTCGATGTGGTCGTCGGCGTAGGCGCCGAGGTGGCCGCCGCTCGGCAGCACCACGGCACGGGCGCCGAGGCCGCGGACCAGGAGCTCGACATGCTCCATCGGGTCGGCGGCGTTGACCGGGTCGTCGATGGCCGACAGCAGCCGGAAATCCCCTGCGGCGGCGCGGATGCGCGACCAGTCGAACGGGCCGTCGAAGAACTCGGCGAGGATGTCGTAGCCGACCTCGTGCGCCGAGGTCGACACCAGCACCGCGCCGGCGAACGGCGTGCCCTCGTGCTGCTCGAGCATGCGCAGCACGTTGACGCTGCCGATGCTGTGGCCGACCAGCACGGTGTCGGCCGGGTCCGTCGCCGCCGTCGCCGCCGCGGCCAGCGTCTTGCGCCACGGCTCGAGCTTCGGCGCCCCGGAATCGGGCAGATCCGGGATGACGACCTGGTGGCCGCGCTCGGTCAGGGCGGCGCTGAGGTAGGGGAACCAGACGCTGTCGCTGCGTGCCTCGAACCCGTGGGAAACAACGATGGTGCTCATGTGGCTTGTCCTTCATCTATCGAAACGCTCCGTAGCGTTTGAATTGAAGGTAGCAGCCGACTAGAGTGGTCGAAACGCTGACGCGGAGGTGACATGGGTAACACCGCGGGTGCGCGGACCGGTGGACGGGTGCGCAGCGACGCGGCGCGCGCCGACGTGCTGCGGGCCAGTGCCGAGATCCTGGAGGAGCGCGGCTACGGCCGGTTGACGATCGAGGGCGTCGCGGCGCGCTCGGGCGTCGCCAAGAGCACCATCTACCGCTGGTGGCGCTCGCGCGCCGAACTGGCCATGGACGCCTACGCCGACGCGGTCGTCCGGCGGATGCCCGAGCCCGACACCGGCGCGGTCGAGACCGACCTGGTCGAGTTCGCCACCGAGCTCTACCGCCTCACCGAATTCCCAGTTCGCGCACAGGCTTTGCGCGGAATGATGGCCGAGGCCCAGCTCGATCCGGAGTTCGCGCGGCACTTCCGGGAATGGGTCGACACCCGCCGGGGCGTGGTCGCGGGCATCCTCGCGCGTGGCGTCGACCGCGGTGAGCTCGCCGCGGACATCGACCTGGATCGGGCGACGGACCACCTGTTCGGGCTGTTCTGGTACCGGCTGCTGGTGGAACACAGTGCGCTGCGGCCTGATCAGGCCGCAGGCGACATCGCACAGCTGCTGGCCGGTCTGCGCCCGCGGGCCTGAGCCGGGGGCCCACAGAGCCCGCTGGGCCGAGATGCCGGTGCGTGTCCGGCGCGTCGCCTAGGCTCGACAGCATGCAGCGCATCATCGGAATCGAGGTCGAGTACGGCATCTCGACCCCCACGGAGCCGACGGCCAACCCGATCCTCACCTCCACCCAGGCCGTGCTCGCCTACGCGGCCGCCGAGGGGGTGCCGCGGGCCAAGCGGACCCGGTGGGACTACGAGGTGGAATCCCCGCTGCGAGACGCGCGTGGTTTCGATCTGAGCCGGATGAGCGGGCCCGCGCCCGTGATCGACGCCGACGAGGTCGGCGCGGCGAACATGATCCTCACCAACGGCGCCCGGCTCTACGTCGACCACGCCCACCCGGAGTACTCCGCGCCCGAGGTCGTCGACCCGCTCGACGCGGTCATCTGGGACAAGGCGGGCGAGCGGGTGATGGAGGCCGCCGCCCGGCACGCCTCCAGCGTCCCCGGCGCGCCGCGCCTGCAGCTCTACAAGAACAACGTCGACGGCAAGGGCGCCTCCTACGGCACCCACGAGAACTACCTGATGAACCGCGACACCCCGTTCAGCCACATCATCGCGGGCCTGACGCCGTTCTTCGTCTCCCGCCAGGTGATCTGCGGGTCCGGCCGGGTCGGCGTCGGCCAGTCCGGTGACCACGCCGGCTTCCAGCTGTCCCAGCGCGCCGACTACATCGAGGTCGAGGTCGGCCTGGAGACCACGCTCAAGCGCGGCATCATCAACACCCGCGACGAGCCGCACGCCGACGCCGACAAGTACCGGCGCCTGCACGTGATCATCGGCGACGCCAACCTGGCCGAGATGTCGACCTACCTCAAGGTCGGCACCACCGCGCTGGTGCTCGACCTGATCGAGGCGGGCGAGGACCTCTCGGAGTTCCAGCTGGCGCGTCCGGTCACCGCCGTGCACCAGATCAGCCACGATCCGTCGCTGCGCGCCACCGTGGCGCTGGCCGACGGCCGTGAGCTGACCGGCCTTGCGCTGCAACGGCTCTACCACGAGCGCGTCGCCAAGTTCGTGCACCGCGAGGGCAACGACGATCCCCGCGTACTCGACATCATCGACAACTGGGCGATGGTGCTCGACCTGCTCGAGCGCGACCCGATGGAATGCGCGAACCTGCTCGACTGGCCCGCCAAGCTGCGCCTGCTCGAGGGCATGCGCAGCCGTGAAGGCCTGGGCTGGGCCGCGCCGAAGCTGCACCTGATGGACCTGCAGTATTCCGATGTGCGCCTGGACAAGGGCCTCTACAACCGCCTGGTGGCGCGCGGCTCGATGAAGCGGCTCGTCAGCGAACAGGACGTGCTCGACGCGATGACCAAGCCGCCGACCGACACTCGCGCGTACTTCCGTGGCGAGTGCCTGCGCCGGTTCGGCGCCGATATCGCCGCCGCCAGTTGGGATTCGGTGATCTTCGATCTCGGCGGTGATTCGCTGGTGCGGATCCCGACGCTCGAGCCCCGGCGCGGGACGAAGGCGCACGTCGGCAAGCTGCTCGACGCCGCGCAGTCGGCGGCCGAACTCGTCGACCAGCTCACCCACTGAGGCCATTTCCGGCACGACAGGGCGACAATCCGATCGCTAATAGACCACCTTGTCGGATCCGCTCGGTAGGGTTGTGGGACGAGCACGAACATTGCTCATGATCGTCGGCCGTGCTCATCCCAAAGGTCGCGGTCATGATGAGGAAAGAGGAGGTCGGCTGCCATGGCACAAGAGCAGACCAAGCGCGCCGGGGGTGGCGACGAGGACGAGGGTCCCGAGGGTGTCGACGCGGCGGGTCAGGAGCGGCGCGAAAAGCTCGCGGAGGAGACCGACGACCTGCTCGACGAGATCGATGACGTGCTCGAGGAGAACGCCGAGGACTTCGTGCGGGCATATGTGCAGAAGGGCGGCCAGTGACCTCAGGTGACCCGTTGCGCCTCCATGCGGGGCAGGCTCTCTCCTCGTTCACCGAACACCTGCGAATGCACGCTCCCGACCTGTTGCCCGGCAACAGGTTTGCGGCCTCGGACCTGACCGCGGCGAAGGATCTGGCGCCCCACGGCACCACCATCGTCGCGGTCACCTACCGCGGTGGCGTGCTGATCGCGGGCGACCGCAGGGCCACCATGGGCAACCTGCTCGCCAGCCGCGACACCGAGAAGGTGTACATCACCGACACCTTCTCGGCGGCAGGCATCGCGGGCACCGCGGGCATCGCGATCGAGATGATCCGGCTGTTCGCGGTGGAGCTCGAGTACTACGAGAAGATCGAAGGCGTGCCGCTGACCTTCGACGGTAAAGCCAACAAGTTGTCGAAGATGGTCCGCGACAACCTGCCTGCCGCCATGCAGGGCCTGGCGGTCGTGCCGATCCTGGTCGGCTACGACGACCAGGCCACCGACGCCGACCGCACCGGCCGCATCGTGTCCTACGACGTGGTCGGCGGGCGCAGCGAGGAGCGGTTCGGCTACACCGCGGTCGGTTCGGGTTCCGGTTTCGCGAAGTCGTCGCTGAAGAAGCTCTACCAGCGCGGCATCGATCAGGACCGGGCGCTGCGGATAGCGGTGGAATCGCTGTTCGACGCCGCCGACGACGACACCGCCACCGGTGGTCCCGACCTGTTGCGCGGGATCTATCCGACGGCGGTGGTGATCGACGCCGACGGTGCGGCCGAGGTCGGCGAGGATCTGCTCGCCGAGGTGGCCAGGGCCGTGATCGCCGATCGGGAAGCCGCGGAAGAAGGGGGCGCCGTCCTATGACGCTGCCGTATTACGCCTCGGCCGAGCAGATCATGCGCGACAAGACCGAGCTCGCCCGCAAGGGCATCGGTCGCGGTCGCAGCGTGGTGGTGCTGGTGTACGACAAGGGCGTGCTGTTCGTCGCCGAGAACCCCTCGGCGACGCTGCACAAGGTCAGCGAACTCTACGACCGCATCGGTTTCGCCGCGGTCGGCAAGTACAACGAGTTCGAGGCCCTGCGCCGCGGTGGCATCCTGCAGGCCGACCTCAAGGGCTACCAGTACGACCGGCGCGATGTCACCGGTCGTGGGCTGGCCAACCTCTACGCCCAGAGCCTGGGGTCGATCTTCACCGATCAGCTCAAGCCGTACGAGGTGGAGCTGTGCGTCGCCGAAGTCGGCTACCCGGAGCAGTCACCGACCTCGGTGCTGTACCGGATCACCTTCGACGGGTCCATCGTCGACGAACGCGAGTACGTCGTCATGGGCGGCACCACCGAGCCGATCGTGACCGCGCTCAAGGCCGCCTACAAGCCGGGTCTGTCCCTGGACGACGCGCTGAAGGTGGCCATCGGGGCGCTGCAGGCCGGTCAGCCCGAGGCCGACAAGGACAAGCGCTCGCTCGGTGAGGCCTCCCTCGAGGTGGCCACGCTCGAGCAGGCCCGGCCGCGGCGGGCGTTCCGCCGGTTGCAGGGCCCCGCCCTGGAGAAGGCGCTCGGGACGCCGAAGGCCAAATCTGTGAAAACGGCGAAGCTACCCGAGCCCGAGGACGGCGCGGAGGAGTAGATCCCGCCGTCACGATCATGAACGGGCCCGCGGACCGCTACGGTTCACGGGCCCGTTCTCGTCGTGCCCGCCCGGTCGTTCACTGTCCGAATCGTTGTGAACACGTATGCAGATGGGTTGTCCGGAGCGCCGCGCGGGCACTGGTCATGGCTGTAGTGTCGATAATGTGCAGCGACGAATCATGGGGATCGAGACCGAGTTCGGTGTGACATGCACCTTCCACGGTCACCGTCGGCTGTCCCCCGACGAGGTAGCCCGGTACCTGTTCCGCCGGGTGGTGTCCTGGGGCCGTAGCTCTAATGTCTTCCTTCGCAACGGTGCCAGGTTGTACCTCGACGTCGGATCGCATCCCGAGTACGCCACCGCAGAATGCGACAGCCTGGTGCAGCTGGTCACCCACGACCGGGCCGGTGAGCGGGTCCTGGAAGACCTGCTCATAGACGCCGAACAGCGCCTCGCCGAGGAAGGCATCGGCGGCGACATCTACCTGTTCAAGAACAACACCGACTCCGCGGGCAACTCCTACGGCTGCCACGAGAACTTCCTCGTGGTCCGCGCCGGCGAGTTCTCCCGGATCTCCGACGTGTTGCTGCCGTTCCTGGTCACCCGCCAGCTCATCTGCGGTGCCGGCAAGGTCCTGCAGACCCCCAAGGCGGCCACGTTCTGCCTGTCGCAGCGGGCCGAGCACATCTGGGAGGGCGTCTCCTCGGCGACCACCCGCTCGCGCCCGATCATCAACACCCGCGACGAGCCGCACGCCGACGCCGAGAAGTACCGGCGCCTGCACGTGATCGTCGGCGACTCGAACATGGCCGAGCCGACCACCATGCTCAAGGTGGGCACGGCGTCGCTGGTGCTGGAGATGATCGAGGCCGGCGTGTCGTTCCGCGACTTCGCCCTCGACAACCCGATCCGGGCGATCCGCGAGGTCAGCCACGATCTGACCGGTCGCCGTCCGGTGCGGCTGGCCGGTGGACGGCAGGCCAGTGCGCTCGAGATCCAGCGCGAGTACTACGCCCGCGCCGTCGAGCACCTGCGCAACCGGGACCGCGACCCGCAGGTCGACGCGGTGGTGGATCTGTGGGGCCGCACACTCGACGCGGTCGAGGCGCAGGACTTCGCCAAGGTCGACACCGAGATCGACTGGGTGATCAAGCGCAAGCTGTTCCAGCGCTACCAGGACCGCTACAACATGGAGCTGTCCGACCCGAAGATCGCCCAGCTCGACCTGGCCTACCACGACATCAAGCGTGGCCGCGGCGTCTTCGACCTGCTGCAGCGCAAGGGTCTGGCCAAGCGGATCACCGAGGACGAGGCCGTCGACGCCGCGGTGGAGACTCCGCCGCAGACCACGCGAGCCAAGTTGCGCGGTGACTTCATCACCGCTGCTCAGGAGGCAGGCCGCGATTTCACGGTCGACTGGGTGCATCTGATGTTGAACGATCAGGCGCAGCGCACCGTGCTGTGCAAGGATCCGTTCCGGTCGGTCGACGAGCGCGTCGATCGGCTGATCGCCTCGATGTAGGCGTACCCCCTGAGCAGGGGGGATCTGCGACGGGACCGGTGGCGCAATGGGAGCGAT
>NZ_JBHXMY010000147.1:0-12035 GCF_042720195.1 Nocardia sp. NPDC058497
GGGATCGATCCGTCCGTCGGCACCACCGCGTTCATCAAGGAAGACCGTCACGGCAAGGTCTACCTCGATTCCACCCGGGCGGGCGGAGCGACCGTCATCGCTGCCTACAGCCCGCGTATCCGGCCCGGCGTTTCGGTGTCGTTTCCGTTGCGCTGGAACGATATCGACGATGTCATCCCGGCTGACTTCACGCTGCGTAGCGTGCCCAACCTGCTCGGTGACACCGATCCGTGGGCGACGGAAATGCCTGCACCGCAAAAGCTTCCGGCCGACCTGGTCGCCGAGGGACACACCATTCCGATCGCCCGGGTGCAGGCGATGCATGAGGGGAAGCGGCGGGCTCGGGCGCGGCGGGCCGGCGAATAGGGTGTGCCAGCCGCACGCGGTGCGGTGGTGGGGTCGGCACAGCGTCGGCCGTCGCCATCTCGCCTGCCATGGCTGAATCTCGGTTCCGAACAGCGGCGCGTCCTCGCGACTACGCCGCGGCGAGCATCCGATGCCTGTGCGGCCAGGCGGCCGGGTGCGACAGTCGGGCCGCGGTCGGGCGCAACCGCATCCCGGCAGCCGGCCGCTGCGAGTCGACCGGCACGGTCGCGAATTTCCGGGCGTTGCAGTCGGCCTGCGTGGTCGTCGGCTTGCGCGCGTCGGCGAAGACAACCATCCGTAGCACGAGGAATCGCGCGATCCCGGCCAGTCCCGATGCCGACAGATAGACGATCTGCTCGGTGAGGACGCCCGGCGTCGCCTGCACCGCGAACAGGACGAACATCGCCGCACTCGTCACCGCGTAGGCGGCCGCCGCCGATCCGGCCGACTGCAGGTGCTCGCGCCACCCCGGCAGCGTGTGCCCGCCGAAGGTGATCAGCGCGTGCAGCACCGTGCCGAGGACCGTCGACGCGATCGTGACGACGGCGTTCGCGACCGCCCACGGCATGACCCCGGCCAGCTGCGCGACCGCCACGCTCGACGCGAGCCCGAGCCCACCGCCGCAGACCACGAAACGCGCGAACGCGGCGATCGGGCCGGGTGCGCTGTCCGCGCGCTGCTTGTCCCGCCCGTTTCGCACGTTGTTCGTCATGTCGAACACTGTACGACTACCGCACACTGTGCGCAATGAGGAACGCTGTGCCGGGGAGGAAGTGCGCGCTAGCATCGGCACTTGTGCTCGCCTGAGCTGTAACGCCGCGGGCCGAGCAGGCTCTGAACGGTGAGGAATATGCTGTGCCGAGCGACCGAGAGGAGCCAGCGTGGACTGCGACGAATTCGTCGAGTTGGTCACCCGCTTCCTCGACGGCGCGCTCGACGGAGACGCCGAGCTGCGCTTCCTCGCCCATATCGCCGAGTGCGACGGCTGCGAGGTCTACCTCGACCAGATCCGCCGCACCACCCGTGACCTCGGGCGCCTCGAGCCCGAGCAGCTGTCCGGCGAGGCGCGCACCAGCCTGCTCGCGGCGTTCCGCGACTGGCACCGCCCCGCCTGAACTCAGGCCGGAATCAGCGTGGCCGCCCCGAACGACACGTGGAAGCGGGCGCACCAGATACTCACCGACTCGATGGTCGACAGATCCGTGCCCGCGGGCAGTTCGTAGTTCTGATTGCCCTCGTTGCCCTCGAGCGCGCCCAGATCGACATGCGTGCCGTCGTCGAAGTTGTGCCAGTCGTCGCCGATCACCGGCTGATCGGTGAGCCACACCCGCAAGGCGGGCCCGTCGGACGTGCGCAGATCGGTGATCCGCAGGACCAAGGTGCCGTCCGGCGTGCGCTGCAACTGCACCGAACCGCTCGTGTCGTGCTCGTGCGAGAGGAACTCGCCGGTCGCGATCACCGACAGCGGCGCACCCGCGGAGATCGGCGCCTCGTCGACGGTCGTCGTCGTGAACAGCCGCCACGGCTGGAACAGATACAGGCCGACCGCGAGAGCGGCCACGAGGCCCACCGCCAGCACACTCAGCACGGTCCGGCGGGTACGACGCTGTGCCATGGTCTTCTCCTTCTCTCCCATGCCCCTTCCGTTCCCGCACCCATCGCGCGCGTTACACGGTCTCCCGGCGGTACTGTGCTGCCAGCGACGCGAGCTGTGACGGCGAGGAGACCCTGTGCGACACGACGGCGCCCTGCCCGCGGACGACGTGCTCGTCGCCGAGCTGCGCGCCGGGGTCGAGGCGACGTTCGCCCTGGTCGTCGACGCCTGGTCCGGTTCGATGCTGCGCCTGGCGCGCTCGTTCGTCTCCACCGACGCCTCCGCCGAGGAGGTCGTGCAAGAGGCGTGGCTGGCGGTGGTGCAGGGTATCGACCGGTTCGAGGGCCGTTCCTCGCTCAAGACGTGGGTGTACCGGATTCTGGTGAACACCGCCAAGAAGCGGGGGATCAAGGAGCATCGCACCGTCCCGTTCGCCGCACTGCTGCCCGAGGGCGAGGGGCCCACCGTGGATCCCAGCCGCTTCCGGCCGCCCGGTGACCGCTACCCGGGCCACTGGGCGATCGGGCAGAAGCCGCAGCCCTGGTCCGAGCCCGAGGACGCCGCCGAGCGCGCCGAGCTGGCCAGGCAGCTCGCCGCCGCCGTCGCCGACCTGCCCGAACGCCACCGCACGGTACTGACCCTGCGCGATATCGATGGCTACTCCGCCGACGAGGTCTGCGAGCTGCTCGACCTCTCCGCGGGCAACCAGAGGGTCATCCTGCACCGCGCCAGGGCGACGGTGCGCGCCCGCCTCGAGCGGTACTTCGAGCTGACCGCCCATCACTGAGCCCACGACATCGTGCTGTGTTGCCGCTGCACCCTCGGGCGTGACATCGCGGACGTAACGTCACGGGTTGTGCAGCGGGCGGCGTGCCCGTCGTCGCGTCATCCATTCGAGGAGGCCGAACGACCATGGCGACCTATGACGATCTGTCGGCGCTGTTCATCAACTGCACGCTCAAGCGCTCGCCCGAGCCGAGCAACACGCAGGGCCTCGTCGACGTCAGCGCGCACATCATGGCCGAGAACGGTGTGGCCGTCTCGCACATCCGCGCGGTCGACCACGACATCGCCACCGGCGTCTGGCCGGATATGACCGAGCACGGCTGGGCCACCGACGAGTGGCCCGCGCTGCAGGAGCAGGTGATGGCCGCCGACATCCTGGTGATCGCGGGGCCGATCTGGCTCGGTGACAACAGTTCGGTCACCAAGCGGGTGATCGAACGCCTCTACGGCAACTCGCACCTGCTCAACGCCGCCGGTCAGTACGCCTACTACGGCAAGGTTGGCGGCTGTGTGATCACCGGCAACGAGGACGGGGTCAAGCACTGCGCGATGAACATCCTCTACAGCCTGCAGCACCTGGGCTACACCATCCCGCCGCAGGCCGACGCGGGCTGGATCGGCGAGGCCGGGCCGGGTCCGTCCTATCTCGACCCGGGTTCGGGCGGCCCGGACAACGACTTCACCAACCGCAACACCACCTTCATGACCTGGAATCTCCTGCATCTGGCCAGGATGTTGCGCGATGCGAACGGCATCCCAGCGCACGGCAACCAGCGCTCGGCATGGGACGCGGGCTGCCGATTCGGCTTCGAGAACCCCGACTATCGCTGATCTCGCCGGGTCCGCGATGCCCGAATCGCCGGGATCGAAACGTGACCCAGGCCTCTATTGCTGAGTGATCCCGGTCACATTACAGTCGTATAACGACAGTAATGTGATTTCGAATTTGTCACGGCCGACCTGCGGGGAACGCTGTTCCTTTGGGCAATGACTGCTACAGACGTCCCCGTGATCGGGGCGTGATCTCAGCTCGCATTCCGGCTACATTCGGTAACGGCTTGAACGACAACCCGAGCCGAATCGAATCGCAGAACACCGGAAAGCCTGCCCCGCGATTCGAGGATCCCCGACATTCCTGAGGGGCAGGGACGCGGTAGTTTCCAGCACCGAGCCGGTGGGCGCAGGCAGGAAAATCTTATGTCTTTCAATCGCAAGTTCACCACTCGTGCCCTTGGTTTCGCCGCTGTCGCCGGTGCGCTGATCGCCGTTCCGGCCGGTCTGACCACCGCTACCGCCTCCGCGAACAACTGGGACGCCGTGGCGCAGTGCGAGAGCACGGGCAACTGGAACATCAACACCGGTAACGGCTACTACGGCGGCCTGCAGTTCTCGCAGAGCACCTGGGAGGCCTACGGTGGCGCCGGCACCGCCGACAACGCCAGCCGCGAGGAGCAGATCCGCGTCGCCGAGAACGTGCTGGCCGCGCAGGGTCCCGGCGCCTGGCCGGTGTGCAGCGCCTACCTGTAAAACGCGCTGAATATAGACTTTCCTTGTCGGGAAACGGAATACCCGCTATTCGATGCACACGTCGAATAGCGGGTTTTTTCGTTGTATTTCAATTTCGGATGAGCAGCACGATGCCCGCCGCGATCAGCGCGAGCGCAATAGCCGCCAAGCCGTAGACGAGCTTGTAGTTGCGCAGCCCGGGGACGAACCGGTCGAGGGCGAAACCGCCCGCACCGGTGAGGGCCAGACACGTCGCGGCCACCGCCAGGATCACCTCGTACTCGATGCCCTTGGGCGAGAAGAAGCCGCCCCATTTGAACGCGATCGCGTTGAGCATCGTGCCCAGGATCGCCGCCGCGGCCAGCGGGGTGAACAGTCCGAGAATCAGGCCGATGCCGCCGAGGGTTTCGCTCAGCCCCAACACAACGGCGAAGGGCTTGGCCATCGGATAGCCGCTGGTGGCCAAGAATCGTTCGGTGCCGGAGAGGCCACCGCCGTCGAACCAGCCGAACAGTTTCTGGGTGCCGTGCGCGGCCATGGTCGCGCCGACGCCGAGGCGCAGGACCAGAAGTCCGGCGTCGGTGGGTGTGGTCGATGTCGTGGTCGATGTCGTCGTCATGGCGAATCCTTCCGTTTCTGCTGGTCAGCCGATCTGAATCGAGCGTCGTGCCATTCCGAACCAGTAACCGTCGATGACGGTCCGCAGGGAATCGATATCGTCAGCGCCCGCGCCGAGGCTGAAGAACAGGGGAGCGAAGTGCTCGGTGCGCGGGTGTGCCAGCCGCGCCGCGGGGGCCGTGTGCTCGAAGTCGAGCAGCGTGTCGATGTCTCGGTCGTCGAGCGCCCGGCGGCCCCAGTCGTCGAACTCGGCGGTGAACGAGTGCACGTGCACGTCGTCGGCGGTGAGCGCACGCAGGTTGTGGGTGAAGAACCCGCTGCCGATGATGAGCACACCCTCGGCGCGCAGCGGGGCCAGCAAACGGCCGAACTTCATCAGGTCCTGCGGATCCAGTGTAGGGATCGATAGTTGCAGGACGGGAACGTCGGCGTCGGGATACATCTGCGTGAGCGGTACGTAGGCGCCGTGGTCGAGGCCGCGCTCGGGGTCGTCGGCGACCGCGCCGCCGAGCAGTGCCCGCACCCGCGCCGCGAGCTCGGGTGCGCCGGGCGCCGGGTAGCGCACATCGTAGTAGCGCGGGGCGAAGCCGCTGAAGTCGTAGACCAGCGGCACTGTCGTGGTCGCGCCGAGGGTGATCGGCGCGGACTCCCAGTGCGCGGAGACCATGAGGATCGCCCGCGGACGTGGCAGGTCGGCCGACCATGCCGCGAGCTCGGCGGGCCAGGTGGCGTGGTCGATCAGCGGCGGGGCGCCGTGGGAGAGGTAGAGCACAGGCATCGTCACGGTCGGACCCTTCGGATCGGCGGTCTGCTTATGTTCAAATTTGAACAATACGCGGCGAGCGGCTATTCCACGGAGATGATTAGGGTTTGCCGCATGGAAGAACCCAGGTGGCTCGATGCCGAGGAGATGCGGGCGTGGGTGGGCTTCCTCGCCGCGGGCGCGCTCGTCGACCGCGCGGTCGACCAGCACCTGAAAGGCGAGGGACTCACGCACACCCAGTACGAGGTCCTGGTCCGGCTGGCCGCCGCGCCCGGCGTCGCCATGCGGATGACCGACCTCGCCGCCGCCCTCTACACCTCCAAGAGTGGCCTCACCTATCAGGTGGGCAAGCTGGAGAAGGCGGGCCTGGTGCGGCGGGTCGACGATGACACCGACGTCCGGGGCGTCAACGCCGTGCTGACCGAGGCAGGCCGCGCCAAACTCGACGCCGTGGCGCCGGGGCACGTCGAGGTCGTGCGCCGGGTGTTCGTCGACGTACTCGACCCGGCACAGCGCACCGCGATCGCCGACGGGCTCGGCGTGGTCACCGACCGGCTGACCCGCTAGGCCTGTGGGTCCTCGCCGGGCCGCTGGGCGGAGTCGAGCCGGTGCACGGTGAGCGCGGCGGCCAGCATCCTGGAGTCCGTCGGATCGGCCGGATCGAGCCCGGTGAGTTCGGCGATCCGGCGCAGCCGGTAGGTGAAGGTGTTGGGGTGCACGTGAATTCGCCGTGACGCCGTCTTGCGGTCGGCGCCGTGGCGCAGATGCGCTTCCAGAGCTTCGACCAGGTGTGGACTGCCGAGCAGCGGAATCACCCGTTGCGCCAGGCGTTCTCGCGCCGGACCCGGCCGGGTGAGCTGGTACTCGAGCAGCAGATCGTCGAGGCGGTAGCAGCCGCCCGGCTTGCCGCGCAGCCGCGCCAGCTCGGTCAGTTCGGCCGCGTCCTTCGCCGCGGCCGGGATGCCGTCGCGGCTGACACCGGAGAATTCGGCCAGATACACCGTCACCCCGAACTGCTCGGCCAGCCGCGCGGCGAGGTTGTCGAAGCGCTGCGCGTCGAGGACATCGGTCTCGGAACCGCTGCTCAGCAACGCGATTCCGTTCGCGCCGTCGAAGGTGGCCGGGGTGGTGGTGCCCGTGAGTTCGTCCAGCGCGCGCTGCAGCACCCGGATCCGGCGCCGGGTCACCAGGTTGGCGGCACTGCCGGTGCGGGCCGCCTCGCTGAGGTGGATCGCGAGGACCGTGTACTGGTCGGCCAGGACGGTATCGGCGCGCGCGGCGAGTTCCTCGGCGGGCAGGCCGCGCACCAGCGCCGAACACAGTTCCCGCCTGGCCTCGCGCTCGGCGTGGTAGATCGACTGCTCGACCTCGGTGTAGGTCTCGACGACGGTCATATTGATATGGCGCAGCAGGTCGAGCAGCCTGCTGCCGACCAGCACCAGTTCGTTCATCTCCGACGGCTCGGTCAGCGCGAACGCCTCGGCCAGCACCGATTGCGCCGATCCGTGGATCGCGCCGATCAGCATCGGCAGCGGCAGCCGGTCCTCGGCGTGCCGCTCGGCGACGGGCGCGACGAACGCGGCCACCTCGGCCTGGGTGAAGTCGCGGTCGGCGGCGATCGCCTCGAGAACAGCCCGTCCGCACGCGTAGATGGTCGGCAGCACTTCGGCGGTGAAATGGCCGGGCGGCAGCTCGGCGGGTGCGGTGGCGCCGAGGCCGTCGGCGAGCATGCGCTCGGCGATCTGGGGCCAGCGTGTCAGGAGTCGAGCGGTCAAAGCGGGTGGTGCGGAAACGGGGTGTTCGGCGAGCATGACCCGATTGTGTCCGAGGACAGGGCGCGAGGGGGCAGTCCCATCGAAAACGCACAGAACTTGGTTCCCGCGCCAAGCTCCCGCGCGTTTTCTCGGTGCACGGTGCAGTGACACCGATGTGGCGGCGGTCATAGATTCGCAGAGCGCGTCCGAGCCACCGCTGGCCGGCGCGGTTCGACGGAAGTGACCTCATGTTTGCAACGACGCATCCCCTGCGCCGCACCCTGTGCGGACTCGGCATCGCCGCTGGCCTGACCGCGGCCTCGGTTCTGGGGACCGGCCAGGCCGCCGCAGAACCCGCGCTGGAACCGACCATCGCCTCGCTGGCCGGCTACCTGGACGCCACTATGACCACGGCCGCCGACGGCCGCCGCCCCACCGCCATCGCCGACACCGGCAGCGCCTCGGGCAGCAGCTCGGGTTCGGCGGGCAGCCGTTCCTCCGACACGGTCGGCGAGGGGCCCGAGATGTCGGCCTACCTGCCCGCCTTCGCCTACGGACTGCTCCATCCCGATGCCGCGCCGCCCGGCGCCAACCGCTGGGACTGCAAGCCGACCGCGCAGCATCCGCGCCCGGTCGTGCTGCTGCACGGCACCTGGCTCAATGCCTACGACACCTTCTCCCACCTCTCGCCGCGCCTGGCGAAGGCCGGGTACTGCGTGTTCACCCTGAACTTCGGCAAGTCCGCCCTGCTCGAGGGCGGCGGCCTCGGCGCCGTGCTGCCGGGCCGCTACGGCGTTGGCCCGATGGCCGACTCCTCGCGCCAGGTCGCCACGTTCATCGAGCGCGTGCGCGCGGCCACCGGGTCCGACCAGGTCGACATCGTCGGCCACTCCCAGGGCGGCACCGTCGCCAATCACTATCTGAAGTTCGAGGGCGGCCAGGGCAAGGTCGGCAAGCTGATCAGTTTCGGCGCCACCCACCACGGCACCGCGCTGCTCGGCATCGCCACCCTCGGCCGCATGATCAACAACGCCGGCATCGACATCCTCGGCTTCTACCGGCCGATCATCGGCGCGTCCAATGTCGAGCAGGCCATCGGCTCGCCGTTCTACACCACACTCAACGCCACCGGTGACACGGTGCCCGGCGTCTCCTACACCGTCGTCGGCTCCCGCTACGACGAGGTGATGAATCCCCTCGACCTCGCGTTCCTGCGGGCCGGGCCGGACGCGACCGTGGACAACATCGCCCTGCAGGACGGCTGTGAGCAGGACGTTTCCGACCACCTGACCATGATGTATTCGCCGCGCGCCACCTCGATCGCGCTGCGTGCCCTCGATCCGGAAGGCAGTCCCACCTTGGCTTGTACGTTCAACCCCTGGTTCTTCGGTGGCGGCGGCAGTCTATGACCATCGACGCTCTGGCGCTGACGGTCTGGAGCACCGCTCCGCTGCTACCGCCGAACGACCCGTTCTACGCCACGCCGCCGGACATCGAGTCGCTCGCGCCGGGGACGGTGGTGCGGACGCGCCCGGTGGAGCTGGCCCTGTTCGGGCTGGTGCGGCAGCGGATCGCGGCCTGGCAGCTGCTGTACCGCACCTGCGATCTCGACGGCGCACCCGAGGTATCGGTCACCACGGTGCTGCTGCCGTGGGGCGCCGACCCGTCGCGTCCGCGTCCGCTGGTCTCCTTTCAATGCGCCATCGATGCCGTTGCGCCCCAATGCTTTCCGTCCTACGCCCTGCGGCACGGCGCGAAGATCACCGGGTCCATCGCGCCGCTCGAGCTGCCGATCATCGCGATGGCGTTGCGGCAGGGCTGGGCGGTGTCGGTGCCCGATCACGAAGGTCTGGGCGGCCGGTTCGGCGCGGCGCGCGAGCCCGGGTACCGGGCGCTGGACGGGATCAGGGCCGCGCTCGGCTTCGCCCCGCTCGGCCTCACGCCGACGACGCCGGTCGCCCTGTGGGGATATTCGGGCGGTGGTCTGGCGACGGCGTGGGCCGCGGAACTGGCGGCCGAGTACGCGCCCGAGCTGACCATCGTCGGCGCGGCGGCCGGGTCGCCGGTCGGTGACCCCGCCGCGGCGTTCGTCCGCCTCAACGGCGGCTGGTTCGCCGGGTTCCCCGCGGCCTTCGTCGCCGGCCTGCGCCGTGCCTACCCGGAACTGGACCCGGTCCTGCACGAGCACCTCGACGCCCGCTACCACGGCCTGCTCGGCGAGGCAGAGCAGCGCACCACCTTCGCCCTGCTGTGGCGCTTCGCCCGCCGCGACGTCGCCCGGCATCTGCGCGGTGGCATGGCCGGGCTGCTGGCCGAGCCCGCGCTGCGGCGCATCCTCACCGACATCGAACCGGGTACCCGTGCCCCGGCCGCGCCGATGCTGGTGGTGCAGGGCGTGCGCGACGAGGTGATCGCGGTCGCCGACATCGACGCCCACGTCCAGCGCTATCGGGCAGCGGGGGCCGTCGTCGAGTACCTGCGGGTGCGCCGCGGTTCCCATCTGCCGCTGGAATTCCTCGTCGTTCCGGTCGTGCTCGCCTGGCTCGCCGATCGCTTCGCCGGTCGTCCGGCGACGTCGGGGACGACCACGGTCGCCTCCGTCGCCCGCACGGCCGCGGCCCTGCGCGCGCACCTCGACTTCCTCGGTCTCGTCGCGCTGATGCTCGGCGGCCGACCGGTCCGCGGCGCCGGGAAATAGGTGGAACCATATGTCCCGCTATCTTTTCGGTGCCCCTATTTCTTGGGGCATTGGAAATGCTGATTTATCGGATGGTGCAACACGACTCTCACGGAGTTCTCATATTCTCCTCAGAAACATGCGGTATTTGGGACATAACCGCAGGTAGTAATAGGTTTATGGAGTCGATTGTTACGGCGGTCACGAATTCCGGAATTCCGTAACTCGCGGCATTCGGGTGTCGATACGCCCTCTGTAAGCCAGCTCCGGCTGGGCCTATGCGAGAAACAGAGGAATTACTATGATCCCCGTTATCATCGACACCGGTAGCGCTGCCCTGAGCGGCCTCTTCGACACCCTCGGCGCCGCTCTGAACGGCCTGGTCAACACCCTGTGGACCGGTTCCTTCGGCGGCTGATCAAGCCCCCTAGGTCGATGAAACGACCGGGTCCGCCCTGACGCGTGACCGACGAGAAGGCCCCGCACCTGTCCAGGTGTGGGGCCTTCCCTCGTCTGCGGTTCAGTGCGTGTGCGGAGCGTGCCCGGCCGACACGTGCTTGGGGCCGTGCGCCTCGGCGCAATGGTTGTCGTCGTCCACGGTGCCGATTCCGATCACCTGCGGCCTGGCGTGGTCGACCTGCAGGGTGACGTGCGCGATGTGGTGCTCGTGGTCGAGCATGTGCGCGATGTCCTCGCGGACCGCGTGGCAGTCGTGCCCCGGCTGCACGAGCACATGCGCCGACAGGGCGGGGTCGCCGGAGGTGATCTCCCAGATATGCAGGTCGTGCACCTCGGTCACGCCGTCGCGGGCGGCCATGTCGCGACCGACCTGTGCGGGGTCGAGGTAATCGGGCGCGGCTTCCAGGAAGATGCGGCTCGACGCGCGGATCAGCCCGATGCCCGCCTTGATCATCAGCGCGACCACGATCAACGTGGCGACCACGTCGGCCTGCACCCAGCCGGTGAGGATGATGACAAGGCCCGCCGCCGCGGTCGCGATGAAGGCGAACAGGTCGTTGAGGATGTGCTGGTAGGCGCCCTCGACATTGAGGCTGGTCCGGTCGGCGCGGCTGATCATCCAGGTCGCCAGCACATTGACCACGATGCCGATCAGCGCGGTGACCAGCACCAGCGTGCCGTGCACCTCCGGCGGCTCGAACAGCCTGCGGATCGCCTCGTAACCGAGCCACAGCGCCAGCAGCAGCAGGGTCAGCCCGTTGGCCTGGGCCGACAGGATCTCCACCCGCTTCCAGCCGAACGTCATCCGGCCGGTCGCCGGGCGCGCCGCGAGCCGGATCGCCACCAGCGCCAGTGCGATGGAGGCGGCGTCGGTGGTCATGTGCGCCGCGTCGGAGAGCAGGGCCAGCGAATCGGCCACGATACCGACGATCACCTCGCCGATCAGGAAGGTGACGATCACCGCCAGCGCGCCGGCCAGCCAGCGCTTGTCGCTGTCGGCCGACACTCCGTGGTCGTGACCATGTCCTGCGCCCATCACGTTCACCTCTCCCTGGGGTCCGATCGGTCGCAATCATATGCACACATCGCTATGTATGCAATTCGTTCTTGATCCCTGCGCACCGGAGAGGCGATCGTCGCTGGTCATCGGGCTGCGGCCACGTGATCCGGTCTGAATCCAGCCTAGGGCTCCTCGTCCGGCCACTCGTCGTCGACGACCACCCGGGCGGTCGCGTACTGGGCAGCGATCACCCCGCAGGGATAGGTCGGCCAATATGACACCGCGCCCGTTGCCTTGTCGATGACGTGCACCGAGCCGCCGACCGGCAGCGGCCGGTCCGGTGGCGCGTGCGAAGGCCGCACGGCGAAAACCACGAAACCGCCGGTGAATTCGACGATGTGACGGTCGGTGTCCGGAATCGGGTGCAGGTGGTCGGCCGCGATGCGGGTGGCCTCGGCCCGGTCGACCGGCGTCCGGTCGCTTATACACAAAGTGAGAGTGCGACGAAGAGA
>NZ_JBHXMY010000148.1:0-2567 GCF_042720195.1 Nocardia sp. NPDC058497
GGGGCCGGGTTAACCTGTGGGGGGCAATGCGTCCGGAGAACCAGTCGGGGGCGTCGGCCGGGTCGGGGAGATCTGCTTGCTGCCAGCCGCCGGGCCGGCCGAATCCGCGTTCGCGATGGGCGTTCCGCATGGAAATCACCTGCTATCTCTGTTGCGCACGTTGCGATGATTACAAGATTACGCCGATATATGCGTAGCGGCTTATGCTCTGCGAGAACGAGGGATTCAGGGTGATCCGCGCCGGCCGCGCCGGGGTTGGGTGTCGGTGGGCTTGGGTACCCTCGCGTTGAATCGCCGGGACGATCCGAGTTCCGCACGACTCGGCGGGACTGCCGGTACGGTAAGTGCGCCAGTTGTTGCCACTGGCTGGGCGAGGTTCGAA
Source organism: Nocardia sp. NPDC058497 (assembly GCF_042720195.1). Taxonomy (NCBI): domain Bacteria; kingdom Bacillati; phylum Actinomycetota; class Actinomycetes; order Mycobacteriales; family Nocardiaceae; genus Nocardia; species Nocardia sp. NPDC058497. Next base: position 383 of record NZ_JBHXMY010000148.1, read on the forward strand.
AACACCCCCTCACCGGGGCGAGATTTCGGGCACAATCAAGGTGCTGAGGATGGGTAGCGTCCCGTGATACCGGGGCATCGGAGAAGGGTCAACTTCCGGTACGGTGGATTTGTTACCGGAGTGGCAAGAGTGAAGAGTGGGCGATATGGATGTGTGGGGATCCCGCCGCTTTCGCGTCCGGGGCGCAATGGCGATCGCGGGGGTTGCGACCCTCGCCATCGCGCTGTGCTCGTGCGGGGTGGGTGGGAAGCCGAGTGAGTCGGAATCGGTTGTCCAGCGGTTTACCGACCTGCTGGACGAGCAGGACTACACCAAGGCTGCCGACCTGACCTCGTACCCCGCCGCCGCTTCGGCAACCATGAAGCAAATGTTCGAGGGCCTGGCGACCGGCACGGTCGACTACGAGGAAACTCAGGTCATCGATCTCGACGCGCAGTCGGCGATCTTCAGCATGCATGTCGCCTGGAACTTCGGCGAGCGCAAGGACTGGACCTACACACTGCAGGGCACCGTCCGCAAGCTCGCCATCGGCTGGCGGATCTCCTGGGATCCGGCGGTCATCATGCCGCAGCTGGCAGGCAATCGCACCGTCAAGCTCGTGCGCACCACCGCGAAGCCGCCGCCGCGGGTCGTCGACCTGTCCGGTGACGCGCTGATGACCGAGCAGACGATCAATGTCATCAAGATCGATCCGAGCCGCACCGGCGACCTCGTCGGGTCGACCAACGCGCTGGCCGACGCCATCGAACCGGTCGCGCCGCTGATCACCGGCCCGTCGCTGATGCAGCAGCTGGCCGCGTCGCAGGGCAAGCCGATCGTCGCGGTCAACCTGCGCGAGGGCGACTTCGCGATCCTGGAACCGCGGATGGCCGCGGTGCCGGGCGTGGTGATGGAGAAGCAGCCCAAGCTGATCTCGGCCGATCGCCGCACCTGGTCGCCCATGCTGGACGCGCTGCGCGAGGTGTGGCTGGACAGCCAGGAGACCACCTCGGGCTGGGGTGTGCAGATCTTCGAGGCCGACGGCCGGTTCGTCAACCAGGTCGCCGGATATCAGGGCCCGGCCGGGCCGGACATCTCCGGCACCATGGACCAGCGGCTGCAGCGCGCGGCCGAGGACGCGGTGGTCAGCGTCGGCACGCCCGCCTCGGTCGTCGCGATCCAGCCGTCGACCGGTGCGGTCGTCGCGGTCGCGCAGAACAGCTACGCCACCGAGAAGGGCCCGATCGCGTTCACCGGGCTGTTCCCGGCGGGTGGCACCATGGAGCTGTTCCGCACGGTCGCCGCGGCCGCCAAGAACAAGGCGCCGCAGGATGTTTCGGAGCAGGAGGCGGCCGAGGCGGCCACCGCGCTCGGCGTCGGCGCCGACTTCAAGGTGCACGGGCTCGACGAGGTGACCGGCCGGATCAGCGCGCCGGGCCGCAGCACCGAGCAGGTGCGCCAGGGCGCGGGCGCCGACGCGGTGCTGGTCAGCCCGTTCGGTATGGCGATCGCCGCGGCCGCGATCTCGCGTGGCTCGGTGGTTCCGCCGATGATCGAGAACGGCAAGCCGAGCACGACCGACACCCCGATTCCCGCGCTCACCCAGCCCGCCGTCGACCGGTTGCGCGCCATGATGCACGAGGGCATCGGCAAGCCGGAAACCACCGCGTTGCGCGGATTCCGCGATGTCACGGCGTTCGCGGCGACCGGCGGGCCCGACGGCTGGCTGCTGGCCACCATGGGCGATCTGGTGTTCGCGGTGCACATCGCCGACGCCGACAGCGGTGACGCCACGTCGCGACTCGCCGCGGTGCTGCTGAAATCGCTGGCCTCGCCAGAGCCGTAATACGGGGCGTGCGTGCAGAGTTTGCCCTGATCAGTGGGCGTTGTGCCGGTCTCGGTGTTGATCATGACCGGTTAGGCTGCTCCAGTGAAGAAGTTCGTACCGTTCGCCGCTGATGCCCTGTTGGTGATTGTCTTCTGCGCGATCGGGAGGCGCAGCCACGATGAAGCGGTCATCGCCGGTCTCGTGAAGACCGTGTGGCCCTTCGGCATCGGCTTACTGATCGGCTGGGCGCTGGCGGTGCTGGTCGCGCGCGACACCCGTTTCGACGCGACGGCGCTGTGGCCGAGCGGACAACATGTATGGGTAGGCCCCCAGGTCGGCGGGATGGTGCTGGGCGGCGAGATCCGCCACGGGCTCGCG
>NZ_JBHXMY010000148.1:2577-6634 GCF_042720195.1 Nocardia sp. NPDC058497
GCGGGGGGGAATCGTGTTCTGGCTCGGCACCCTGGTCGGGGGGTTGGTGCTGCGCGCGGTCAGCGGCCAGGGCGTCGCGGTGAGCTTCGTGATCGTCGCGGCCTGCGTCCTCGCGTTGTTCCTGCTGGGCTGGCGCGCCGCCATCCGTGCCCTGCGCTGAACCTCCGTTCAGATTCGGCGCTGTTGCTTGAACTCTTGTTCGTACTCGGCGTCGTCGGCCTGCGGCGTGCGGAACAGGAACGCGAAGACGATCCAGCCCACGATAGCGACCAGGATGAAGCTGACGAACCGGTAGACGAACGCGGCGGCGACAGCCTGCGAGGCGGGCAGACCCGCGCCGGCGGTGAGGCCGTAGATCAGCGTCGCGTCGACGTAGACGATGCCGCCCGGCGCGAACGGGATGGAACCGACGGCCTTGCCCGCGGTGAACGCGATGAGCAGGCCGGACAACTTGGGATCGGCGCCGACCGCGAAACAGGCAGCGCCGAGACAGGCCACGTCGGCGAACCGGTGCATCAGCGCCCAGACGCCGACCAGCGCCGCGTCCTTCCTGCCCAGGTCGACCGATTCGAGCTGGGCCCTGATCTCGGCCAGTTTCGCGATGCCGTGGTTGGCGGGCTTCTTGCGGAGCCGGTTCACCAGCGCGAGCACGCGGCGCAGCATCGACTCCAGCGTGCCGGGATGCCGGGCGAGATAGTTGCCCGCGATCAGCAGCGCCGCCAAGATCACCAGCGACCCGATGAGCTTGGGCCCGATCTGGTTCCCGACCAGCGCCGCACCGGCGATCCCGAGCAGCGCCAGCCCGGCCGCGGCCACCACGCCGGAGAATACCAGCTGCCAGGACGCGACGATCGGGCTCGCACCCCAGCGCCGGGTCTGGCGGTAGGTGAACGCGGTGGAGAAGACCTGGCCCGCGGGCAGCGTCACCGACATCGCGGTCGCGCCGTACACCACCGACACCGATTTGCCCTGGCTGACGTCGACCCCACCCGCGTGCAGCAGCTGCTTCTGCACCCGGCCGAACCCGCTCATCGACATCGCCTGCAACACGATGCACAGGACCACCCAGCCCCAGTGGATCTCGGTGAGCGTGCGCCAGGATTCGTGCAGGCGCGGCCACAGGAAGATGCCTTCGCCGACGAGCAGGGCGAGCAGCACCGCGCCGAGCACCCACTTCACCCACCGGAACCGGCGGCGGCGCTCGGCCGGTGGCGAGGCGGGGTCGCCTGCTAGGTCGCCGTCGGCGGTCACGGTCTCAGCCTAATGAGCACAGTCGGCCTCCGGCCGTCCGCAGACCGCGCATGGCCGGAGCGCAGGCGGAGGTACGCCTAACGAACGCAGCTGTTCTTCCTGGTCCGCGTCGTCCGTGGCGGTCGCCGGCTTGGGCCAGGCCAGGCGGGTTTTCCTGCGTCTGCCACGCAGCTGGACCTCGTCGCCGGTTTCCCAATGGTCTTGCTCGCTTTCGTCGGCGAAGTAGAGCGCGCTGCCCGAAGCGAGAACGCGGCCGGGTTGATCTTTGGCCAATTCGGTGAGCCGCGACGCCTCGTTGACGGGGTCGCCGATCACGGTGTATTCGAAACGATTCGCGGCGCCGATGTTTCCGGCGACCGCCAGACCCGCCGAGACGCCGATGCCGACGTCGAGGCTGGTCACCTCGCGCAGCGCCTCGCGCAGATCGCGGGCGGCGGCCAGCGCGGCGCTCGGTGCGTCGGGACGGTCCAGCGGTGCGCCGAAGATCGCCAGCGCCGCATCGCCGACGAACTTGTTGACGAAACCGTGGTGGCGGTCGATCACGTCGACCACCACCCGGAAGAACTCGTTGAGCAGGCTGACGACCTCGGTCGGCGGACGTTCGGCCGCGGCGGCCGTCGAGCCGACCATGTCGACGAACAGCACCGCGACGAACCTGGTCTCACCGCCCAGTTCGGTGCCGTAGTCCAGGGCGCGCTGGGCCACGTCCTCACCGACGTGCTGACCGAACAGTTCCTGCAGCTTGCGCCGCTTGGCCGACTCGTCCATCATCCGGTTGAAGCCGACCTGCAGCAGGCCGATCTCACTGCCGTCGTAGACCTCCACCTGCACGTCGCGCGCACCGCCCTGCACCCTGTTGATGGCTTGGGACAGCTGGCGCACCGGGTCGGAGATCGAGGAACCGGTGAGCATCGACAGCGCCAGCGCCTGCATGATCACCACGCCGCACAGCAGCAGGATCGAGATGGCCAGCGAGTTCGCCGAGAACTTCACATCGGAGGAGATCTGGGTGACGCACAGCAGCACGATCGCGATGGTCGGCGCGAAGGTGCCCATGCCCCAGGTCATCGCCATCCTGGTACCGACGCCGGGGGTGAGGGTGTGGTCGAAGGTGCCCTCGGTCAGCGCCTCGGCGGCGACCGGGCGCAGGATGCGCTCACCGAGCATGTAGGTGAAGCCGAACACGATCGTGGCGGCCATACATTCGGTGACGATCACCGCGCCCGCCAGCTCGGGCGATTCGACGATGATCATCGCGGCCAGGATGGCGCCGCCGATGATCCACAGCGCCAGATGCAGGATCGACTGGCGCAGCGGCACGTGCAGCGCGGCCATCTGTTCCTGCCTGCTCGGTGGGCCGCCGCGCATCTGCCAGCGCATCACCGGCCGCAACATCAGCGCCGCGCCGACGATGCTCAGTACCGCGGCGGCGCCGAAGACCAGCACCGGCGCGAGGAAGCCGGTCTTGCGCACGCCGGGATCGCCCTCGGGCACCGGCAGGCCGTATTGGATGAAGGCCCACACCAGGACCGCGCCGAAGGCATTGGCCAGCAGTACCGAGGTCAGATACAGCGGCCAGCGCGTTCGCATGGTCTGTTTGACCGCTTCCAGGGGCGCCGACACGACCACCAATCTAGCGTTCGGACCGATAGGCTCTCTCGGGTGACCGACCAGAAGGTAGATTCCGTGCCCACGTCCGCACCGTGGCGCGCGGACGCGGAGTCGGTACATCCGCTGGTCCGCAAAGCCGCAGCCTGGTCCTGGCGGCTGCTGATCATCTTCGCCGCCCTGCTCGCGGTGGGGATGCTGGTGCAGAAGTTCGCCACCGTGGTGATTCCGCTGGCGATCGCGCTGCTCGCGGCCGCGCTGCTCGCCCCGCTGGTCGACTGGATGCAGCGGGTCGGGATTCCGCGTTCGCTGGGCGTGTTCGTCGCGCTGGTCGGGTCGATCGGCCTGCTAGCGGGAATCATGACCTTCGTCGTGGAGCAGTTCGTCGACGGTGTGCCGGGATTGTCCAACGAGGTCACCAACAGTGTGCACAAGGTGCAGGACTGGCTGATCAACGGTCCGCCGCACCTGAGCGATCAGCAGATCCGCAGCGCCGGTGACACCATCGTGCGCACCATCCAGGACAACCGTGAGAGCCTGACCAGCGGCGCGCTGACCACCGCCACCGCGATCGGGCACATCCTCACCGGCGCGTTCCTGATCCTGTTCATCCTCATCTTCTTCCTCTACGGCGGCGATCAGATCTGGCATTTCGTCACCCGGATCATCCCCACCGCGCACCGGGACAAGGTCCGCACCGGCGGTGAGCTGGGCTTCGGCACGCTGGTCGGGTTCGTGCGCGCCACGGTCGTCGTGGCCGCGGTGGACGCGATCGGTATAGGAGCGGGGTTGGCGATCCTGCACGTCCCGCTGGCGCTGCCGCTGGCCTCGCTGGTGTTCATCAGCGCGTTCATCCCGATCATCGGCGCGTTCTTCGCCGGGTTCGTCGCGGTGTTCATCGCGCTGGTCACCAAGGGCCCGGTGACGGCCCTGATCGTGCTCGGCATCATCATCGCGGTCATGCAGCTGGAAGGGCATGTGCTGCAGCCGTTGCTGCTGGGTCGCGCGGTGAGCATCCATCCGCTGGCCGTCGTCCTGGCGATCACCGCCGGCTTGGTGGTCGGCGGGATCGCGGGTGCGCTGCTGGCGGTGCCGCTGATCGCGGTCGGCAATACCGCGATACCGTTACAGCACGCCGGCAGTACGGTGGTGGGGGACGGGGCTGGCGGCCGGGGTGGGGCACGGGCGCGGTTGGACC
>NZ_JBHXMY010000148.1:6644-11992 GCF_042720195.1 Nocardia sp. NPDC058497
ACCGCGGGTTGGGTGTTGGGCGGTTTCGGGGGTGCGCTGCTGGCGGAGCGCCTGATGGCGGTCTGCAATACCGCGTTCCGGTACCTGCTCGCCTACTGACGGGTGGAGTTATACGGGGAGCTCGCCGGTGGTGAGGACCGGAGACTGTTCTCCGCCGAGCCGGACAAACCCGAGCCCGGCCGGTTCGACATCGCGCGCACGCTGCGCAAGGCCGAGGCGGAGTCCGGCGATGCGGACGCACACAGCTGAGCTGAGCTCGGCCGACGCGGCGACCGCGCCCCTGTGGCGGGCCGCCCAGGCTTTCCGGCTGGTCACGCTGCTGTACGCGATCGGCCAGCAGATCGCCTCGGTGCCCTACTATCAGCATCCGCGGCTGAGCTGGGTGCTGATCGCGCTGATGGCGATCTGGTCGGGCAGCTCCGCGCTGCTGCTCTCGCAGTGGTATTTCCCCACCGCGACCGGCCGGATCCGCGGCTGGGTGGTCTTCGGCGACCAGGTCGTGACGGTCCTGCTGATCGCCTCGACCCGGCTCGTCGCCGACTACGACTGGTACCACGGGCATCAGACCCTGCCGACGACGTTGTGGATCGCCAACTCGGTGATCTCGATGGCGATTCTGCGCGGGCCGGTGGCCGGGGTGGTCGCGGGGCTCGGGATGTCGGCGGTGGTCGTGACGGTGCGCGAGCAGTGGGGACAGGATGTGTGGGGCGATGCCACCGCGCCGGTGCTGGTGTCCGTCGGGCTGGCGCTGGGGCTGGCCGCCAATACGGCGCGGCGTGCCCAGGTGCAGCTCGAACGCGCGCTGCGGATCACGGCCGCTGCCCAGGAACGGGAGCGTCTCGCCCGTGAGGTGCACGACGGTGTGCTCCAAGTGCTCGCCTTCATCAAGCGGCGTGGCACCGAAATAGGTGGGCCCGCTGGGGAACTCGCGCAGCGAGCCGGAGAACAGGAAGTGGCGCTGCGGGTTCTGTTGTCCGAGCAGGCTGGGCGGCCGGATTCCGGTGATGCCGAGGTGGATCTGCGTCCGCTGCTCACCACGCAGGCCACCCCGAAGGTGTCGGTGGCGACGCCGGGGGATCCGGTGCGCGTGGGTCGGTCCGCCGCGCACGAGATCGCCGCCGCCGTGGCGACCGCGCTGTCGAATGTCGACCTGCACGCGGGACCGACAGCGAGAGCGTATGTGCTGCTGGAAGACACCGGTGACATGCTTGTGGTGAGCGTGCGTGACGACGGAGTGGGGATTCCGGCCGGCAGGCTCGCCGCGGCGGAAGCCGAAGGGCGGATGGGGGTTTCGCGATCAATCGTCGGGCGCATCGAAGCGCTCGGCGGCACCACCGAATTGCTGACCGGGGGCGACGACCTCGGCACCGAATGGGAATTCCGGATTCCGCGCCACCCGGCGCGCTGAGCGAAGGAGCGGCGATGGCGGACCAGGCCATCACGGTGATGGTGGTCGACGACCACCCGATGTGGCGCGAGGGCGTCTCCCGCGACCTCACCGAGGCCGGGTTCGCCGTGCCCGCCACCGCCGACGGGGTCGGCACGGCCACCCGCCGCGCCGCCGCGGTCCAGCCCGACGTGGTGCTGATGGACATGCAGCTCACCGACGGCAACGGCGCCACCGCCACCGCCGAGGTGCTGCGGGTGTCACCGCACAGCCGGGTGCTTGTGCTCTCGGCGTCGGCCGAACGCGACGACGTGCTCGACGCGATCAAAGCGGGCGCGAGCGGATACCTGGTGAAGAGCGCGTCGGCGGCCGAGCTGATCGACGCCGTGCGGGCCACCGCCGCGGGTCAGCCGGTGTTCACGCCCGGTCTGGCCGGTCTGGTGCTCGGCGAATACCGGCGGATGGCGACCGCGCCCGTCGCGGCGGATCAGCCGCATCGTCCGTCGCTGACCGAGCGGGAGACCGAGGTGCTGCGGATGGTCGCCAAGGGGCTCTCGGCCAAGCAGATCGCGTCACGGCTGAGCCTGTCGCATCGCACGGTGGAGAACCATGTGCAGGCCACGCTGCGCAAGTTGCAGCTCGCGAATCGTGTCGAGCTCACGCGCTACGCGATCGAGCAGGGGCTCGAATAGGGGCGGGACTGCCCTTGTGCCGGGGCTCGAACAGCCTGGGTGGTGATTCCGCCGTTCGGGTGACCTCGAATGGGGGTTTGCCCTGATGTGCCGCCCCCGACCCGCTGGCTACCCTCGATGACATGGGCGGTCCCGAATCCCTTTCCGTACCCGGTGCCACGACCTTCGGTCCCGTCGGCGACCGGGACCTGCGCGTCTCCGACGCCGAACGCGAACACGTCGGTCAACTGCTGCAGCGCGCCGTCGGTCTCGGCATGCTCTCGCTCGGCGAGTTCACCGAACGCATGGACACCGCGCTCGCCGCGAAGACCCGCGGTGAACTCAACGCCGTGCTCGTCGACCTGCCCGGCATGCGCGTGGCCGGCGCGCCCCAGCCCGCCGCCATGCCACGGCCGCGGCCGGTCCCGCCCGGCGGTTCGACCCCCGGCCTGATCCGCAGCCGACTCTCGGGCGTACACCGCCGCGGACCGTGGCAGGTCCCGCCGGTGCTGCACCTCAACAACCTGATGTCGGGCGTCACCCTGGACTTCACCGAGGCCGTCATGCAGACCCAGATCGTCGAGATCAAGGTCGACGACTACTGCACCGGCCTCACCCTGCTCGTCCCCGCCGCCGCCACCGTCGACCTCAACGGCCTGGACCTGATCGGCTCCAGCGTCAACAACAAGGTCCGCACCGGCCCGCCCATCGGCCCACTGCACCTGGTCGTCCACGGCCGCGTTCGCTTCGGCTCCGTCACCGCGAAGTACCCGCTGATGGTCCAATGGCGCCGCCTGCTGGGTTCCTGAGGCGATTCACGTAGGAGTCCCGCACCCCACCGGGTGTTTCTACTCATGCCCCGCGTGACCCGCGCGTCGACGATGAAGGCATGAGTACGTCGATCGATCCCGCGCTCGTCGCGCGACTCTCGGGTGAGTTCACCACGCTCGGCGCCCAGATGGGGCGGCTGGGTGGTGAGCTGGATGTGCTGCGCGCACAGTTGCAGGGGGAAGTGCATCGGTCGGCGGTCGATGCGCAGGCTGCGGCAGGTCCCGCCGATTCCCCGGTTCCCGGTGCTGAGTGGGCTGGCTGGGCATCGGATCCGGGCGGGATAGCTGCGGGAAGTGCGGCCGCTGGGGGCGAAAAGCCTGCTAGTGGTATGCCGGATCCGGTAACCGCCGCCGCTGAGAGTGCGGTGGCTACAGGTGTTTCGGGTGGAAGTGCGCCGGTTTCGGGTGGGGCGTCGGCTGGGTCTTCGGTTCCGGGTGGCGCGGCCGCTGGTGGTGGGGTGCCTGCGGATATGACCGCTGGAGGTGCGTCCGGCGGTGTCCCGCCTGGTGGGCTGCCGGTACCTGGTGGGGTGTCCGCGTGGGGCGTTCCGGTCCGAGGGGAAATGCCGGTTGGTGGTCCGTCGGTTCCGGGGGGAGCGCCTTTCAGCGGTGTGCCGGTTCCGGGGGGAGTCCCTGGTGGTGGTGCGCCGGTTCCTGCGGGGTGGACATCGGGGCGTGGCCCTGGTGCGCAAATGGCTGTGGCGCGATCAGGTCCGCAGTATGCGCCGGGGTATGGGGGTTGGGCCGGGGCTCCTGGGTTTGGCCCGGGTGGACGTTCGGCTGGGGTGGGGCAGCGGGCGGCTGGGTGGGTTGCGCCGCCGGTGCGGAAGCCTCGGACGCCGTGGTGGCAGCGGGAAGGGGTGATCTCTCGGGTGCTGGCGGTGGCCGGGGTCGGGGTCACGCTGATCGGTGTACTGATGCTGTTGGTGCTGGCTGCGCAGGCTGGGTTCTTCGGGCCGGTGGCGAGAGTCGTTGCCGGTGGGGTTCTTTCGGTCGGGCTCGTCGGTGCGGGGTGGCGGGTGTTCGGCCGTCCTGGTGGCCGGGTCGGTGGAATTGCCTTGGTGGCTACCGGTATTGCCGGTGCCTATCTGGATGTTGTCGCGGTGACCGGGTATTACCGCTGGGTGGCATCGGGGGTGGGGCTGGCGGTGGCGTTGGTGGTCGCGTTGGTCGGTGTCGGGGTGGCGATGCGATGGCAGTCGCAGCCGTTGGCCGTGGGTGTCGTCCTTGGGGCGGCGCTGTTGTCGCCGGCGTTGACGACCGAGCTGATGCTGCTGGGGTTCCTGGTGGTCGTGCAGGCCGCGGGTGTTCCGGTGCAGATGCGCAGGGAGTGGCCGGTTCTGCACGTGGCGCGGACGTTGCCCGTGGTGCTGGCCGCGCTGAGCGTGATCGCGCTCAGCGGGCTATCGGCCGCCATCTCCGGTGACGAGGTGGAGCAGCGCGGTGGACTGCTGGTCGCGGCGGTCGCGTGTGCTGTGGTCGGGCTGGTCGGCGCGGTATTCGTGGTGCGTCGCAAGTCCGGCGACATCACCGCGAGTATCACCATCGCCCTCACCGCCCTGCCGGTTTTCGCCGCGGCGATGCTGTTCGATCGTGTGGTGACCGCGTCGATCACCGGCGCGCTGGCCGCGATGCTGCTCGGTCTGGCCGCGACGACGCTCGTTCCCGGTTTCGCCGATCGGCTCGGGATTCCCCGGCACACCGCGCTGGTCTCCGCACTGACCGGCGCCGTGTCTCTCCTGCTGACCTGCGTCAGCGCTACCGGAAGCGACCCGCACCTCCTGCCGACGGCGCTGTTCGCGGTGGCATTGGCATTCCTCGCCGTCGCCGCGACGGGCCGCACTCGCGTGGGAGCCTGTGTCGGCATTGGCTTCGCGCTGCTCGGCGGACTGGTGCTGCTGACCATCGCCTCACCGGAAACCCTTGCGCTGCACCGACTCGCGGATCAGCGTCTCGATATCGCGACGGCTGCGGCGGCGGTGCTGGGGCTCGGCGTCGCGGCGATGGTGGCGTGGACGGTGCCCCGGCTTCCCGGCTGGGCGGATCAATCGCTGGTCACCGGTGTGTGGATCGCGGTGAGTATCGCCGGCCTGTACTACGTGCTCGTCGCGGCGGTGTCGCTGGGCGTATCTCTTGGCGGGGCGGACGGATTCATCCTCGGGCACAGTCTCGCGACGATCGTGTGGATGGTCGCGGCCACGGCCTCGCTGTTCTACGGGCTGCGCAGGCTGTCCCGGTCGCCGGCCGTCGCGAAGGTGTGCCTGGTGTCGGGTCTGCTCGTCGCCGCTGCCGCACTGGCCAAGCTCTTCCTGTTCGACCTGTCGACGCTGTCCGGTCTGGTCCGGGTGGCGGCCTTCCTGGTGGTCGGAATGCTCTTGCTGCTCACCGGAACTCGATACGCACGAGCCTTCGCGGATACGGCTCCTCCTCGCCCGACCGTCTGAGCGCGACGCTGTAACA
>NZ_JBHXMY010000149.1:0-11990 GCF_042720195.1 Nocardia sp. NPDC058497
GGTGGGCGGCGGCGCGGGGGTGTGTGGCGAGGACGCTGGGGGTGTCGCGCTCGGCGCGCGCGCTCGCACCGGCGCCCGCCTATTTGATCCGCCCCCAGACGTTTCCGCCCCCGCCACGCCGGGCGGTCTCCCAGCCGTCACCCATGACGCGCGCGAGGCCCGGGTAGAGCAGCTGGTTGGGCGAGCTGTAGAAGCGATTCGAGCAGTCGAGTACCAGCGCGCCGTTCTCCAGCGCGGCCAGGTCGAGCGGGCCGAGACCGAGTAGCGCCGGGTCTGGCCTGCCTTCGCCGTGCACGCGCAGGCGGGCGACGCCACCGTCGGGGTGCATGGTGAGTTTCACGTGGGTCCAGCGGTTATCGCTGTCGACAGTGAAAGTATTGCGACTGTCACCGCCCACCTTCACCCGGTCGAGCAGGGGCACCCAGTCGGTCCGCGCGGCGATCTCGTCGGCGGGCGGGTAGCCGTCGATCGCCAGTGCCGACAGCGATACCTCCGGCGGATAGTTGCCCTTGAACCAGGCGGTGTCGATCACCACGCCGCGGATCACCCCGGGCACACCGAGCCGCACGATCGCACTGTCGTCACCGGGTGTGCCACGGTGCCTGCGGGTTTCCCACCCGTCGTAGACCTGACCTTTATTGCCGAACGTCGACGGCCGGTATTCGGCCGGGCCCGGGTTGACCAGGTTCTCCTTCTCCGCGAAGAACTCGTCGTTCGCCCAGATCACCGAGCCGCCGAGCGGCCGCACCGCCAGATCGGGTAGGAGCGTGAAGTCTTCGCTGCCCCGATATTCGCTCACCGTGCCTCCTGTTTCCTCCGGTGCCGTGGGCGGCGCCCGGCGTCTGCCTGTTCGACTCCCGCGTGTGTGCGTTCGCCCCGCGCCGGGGCTCGACTCAGCACCGCGCGAACGGCCACCTGCGATGGATCAGGCATGGGCATCACCCGATTCGCGGTTGCCGGTGCCGCATCGGGCTGCGAATTTCGGTGCGCGCCATCACTGTTCCTGCGGTGGTAGGCGGCGCGCGGCCAATGCCTCGAGCATCGGCACAGTGAGTTCCGGTGCACGGGAATGCAATTCCTCCTCGGCAATTGCGCCGCAGCGGAGGCCACGCAGCACCGTCGTCGACAACGCCTCCGCCGTTGCCGGTTCGTCGACGACACCACCGGAGCGCCGGTCCAGGTAGGCCTGCAGGCGCGGGACCGCGACGTCGGTGGCGGTGCGGAAGAAGTCGTAGGTCGCCAGCCAGCGGGTGACGAGGTGACCGGGGTGCATGTCCCAGCCCTGGTAGTAGCCGCGGCGCAACGCCCGCTCGACCAGGCGATGGTGGTTGCGGAACGCGCCTTCGGGGTCGTCGTCGGGGACGATCTGAGTGGAGCCGTCACAGATCCACACCCCGGTCTGCGCGGCGGCCACCTGCATCACGACTTTGGCGTGATCGGCCGCCGGATGGTCGAGCGCCTGGTCGGTGGCGGCGATGCCACAGGCGGCGGTGTAGTCGTAGGTGCCGAAATGCAGTGCGCTGCAACGACCGTCCGAGAGAGCGATCATGCGGGCGATCGGCGCGCTGCCGTCGGGCGCGATGATCGCCTGCGGGCTCTCGATCTGCAGTTCGAAGCGCAGGGTCCGATCGGGCAGACCGTTGCCACGCTCGATGCCGGAACACAGGTCGACTATTGCCGAGACCTGATCGGCCGCTCGGATTTTCGGCACGGTGAAGACGAAGCCGGGCAGCACTCCACCTGCCCCGTCGAGCACGAGTTCGAGAGTGCGCAGTGCGCGCCTGCGCTCGTTCGCGGCCAAACCTTTGGTACGGATACCGAATGAGTCTGGGGCGCCGGGCTTTCCGGCCCAGCTCGCCAATATCTTGCCCGCGGCAGTCGCGGCCGCGTCTTCCTCTTCGTCGGCGCGGAAGCCGTAGCCGTCCTCGAAGTCGATCCGCAGGTCCTGCACCGGCTGCTCGGTAAGCCTGCGCCGGACAGCCGGCAGCGCGTTGGTGACATCGAGCCCGACGAGGAAGTCGGCGTGCCGGTGCAGCAGGTCGAGCGCGGTGGCGCCCCAGTCGGCCGGGGTGGCGGCGGTGGCGCGGTCGGCGCCCACATAGGCGGTGTGCACCGGCTGGACCCGGTCACCCGCTCCCGGGTAGCGCGTCCGCAGCTCGGCGTCGACGGCGTCGAGCCTCGCCTCGATGCGGGCGCGGATGTGCTCGGGAAGATGGGAATTCACCCGGCGGCTCCTTCCTCGATCATTCGCCACACCCGGTCGGCGGTCATCGGCAGTCGGTCCGGTCGGGCGCCGATGGCATCGCGGATCGCGTTCGCCAGGGCCGGTGCCACCGGGTTGTAGGGAGACTCACTCATCGATTTGGCACCCAGCGGGCCCAGCTCGTCACTGGTTTCGGCGAAATAGACCTCTGTGCGGGGCAGATCCGCGAACTGCGGAATGTGATAGTGACGCAGCGTCCGGGTGGTCACCACACCGTGGTAGGTGCGCATGTCCTCGTAGAGCGCGGTGCCCAGCGCCTGGGCGACCCCGCCCTCCACCTGACCGCGCAGCTGCACCGGGTTGAGCACCGTGCCCGCGTCCGCCACCTGGATCGATTGCAGAATCCGCACCTCGCCGGTGCTCGGACGGACGGCGACCCGGAAGGCGTGCACGTTGAAACTCACCGAGCGCGGGGTCCCCGCGTGGGTGCCGTGCGCGAGGAGGTCACCGTCGGCCAGCAGCCGGGCAGCGGTGATCAGCTCGTCGCCGCAGCGCACGCCGCCCGCTTCGAGCAGGCAGTCGCGTTCGGGGTGCCCGCTGATCTTGGCGGCCCTGGCCAGCAGCATCGCGTGCAGTTCCAGCGCGGCCGCGTAGGAGGCCTTGCCCGCGACCACGGTGCCGGTGGAGCCGAAGGCGCCGGTGTCGTGGCCGACGACGTCGGTGTCGGACTGGCGAATTGTGATCCGGTCGGCCGTGGTGGCGAGTGCGGTCGCGGCGAGCTGGGCGTGCACGGTGGTGGTGCCGTTGCCGAATTCGGCTGTGCCGAATCCGATCTCGTAGGAACCGTCGGCGTGCAGGCGTGCGGTGGCGTCGGCGCGGTGGCCGCGCGGTGGCACGGTGGCGATCATCGCGACGGCCATGCCCTCGCCGACCAGCCAGTCCGGGCGCGGCGCGGTGACGCCGTTGCCGCGGCGCAGCGCCTGCTGGGCGGTGTCGAGGCACTGGTCGAGGCCGTAGCTGCCGAAGGTCAGGTCGCCCTCGTCGACTTCGGCGCCGGTGAACCGGTCGCCGGGGACCACCACATTGCGGCGGCGGAATTCGAACGGATCGATCCCGAGTTCGCGGGCCAGCTCATCGATCGCGCACTCGACGGCGAAGATCACCTGCCCCAGCCCGTAGCCGCGGAACGCGCCGGAGGGAACGTTGTTGGTATACACCGCTTGTGCGTCGACCCGCTTGTTCGGGCAGCGGTACACCGCCACCGATTCGCCGACAGAATGGAACAGCACACCCGCGCTGTGATTGCCGTAGGCGCCCGTGTCGGAGAGGACGTCGACCGAGAGCGCGGTCAGGATGCCCGCCGCGTCGGCGGCCGCGGTCACCGCCACCCGCATCGGGTGACGGCAGGGGGCCGAGGTGAATTCGTCGGTGCGAGTGAACTCGTACTGCACCGGATGCCCTGTCCGCAGCACCGCCAGCGCGATCAGGTCCTCGACCAGCATCTCCTGCTTCGCCCCGAACCCACCGCCGACCCGGGCGGTGAACACCCGCACGCGGTCCCGGTCGAGCCCGAACACGTGACACAGTTCGTCGCGCACCAGGAACGGCACCTGCGAACTCGTCCGGACGACGAGCCTGCCCGCGTCGTCGAGCCAGCCGATGCCACCGTGGGTCTCCAGATGCACGTGCTGCACGCGCGGTGAATGCCACACCCCGCGCACTACTTTCGCGGCTTGCTCGATTCCTCCGTCGAAATCACCGACTCCACCGTGGATCTCGGCCACCAGATTGCGATCGCGGTCCGCGATGCGCGCCGACTCCGGCTTGTCGGCATGCAGCTTCGGGGCATCATCGGCCAATGCGGCTTCGGGGTCGAAGACCGCGGGCAGCGCCTCGTATTCGACCCGCAGCGCACGCACCCCCGCCCGCGCGGCATCCAGCGTCTCCCCCACCACCGCGGCCACCCGCTGCCCCGCGAACCGCACCGTCCGATCGAGCACGAACGTGTCGTCCGGATCGTCCTCCCGCAACTCATGCCGCGCCGTGGAGAACGCCGTCGCAGGCGCATCCGCATGAGTCAGCACCAGCCGCACCCCCGGAATCGCTTGCGCCGCAGCGAGATCGATGGACACGATGCGCGCATGCGGATACGGACTGGCCAGCACAGCCAGATGCCATGGCGCACTCGGCGGCATCTGCGCCCCCGCCCCCGGCACCACGTCGAACGTGAACGCCTCCCCACCCCGCACAATCCGCACCCCGGCCGGAGCCCCCACCCCATCCCCGATCTGTCCGGCACCATACTTCCCCCGCATCGCCCCATCGACCCGCGCCGCGACAGCCCGCACCGCCGAATCCCGGACCTCCGGTCCTTCACCAGCCGATACGATCGTGCGCTCGCCGCCCGCCTGAGCACCCTTCACATACGAGCCGACCGCAGGCCCCGCGGCGACGAGCTCGTTCCTGTCACCGGGAGAATCAGCCGAGATCGACGGAGCCGGCTTGCCAACGGCAGGACCACCTGCGATCGCGCCGACTGTCGATCGTCCCGTCGGCAGATCACCCGCCGGTGTGGGTACAGGTCTCGGTGTAGGCGCAGGAGCTTTTCGGGAAGTTGTGCACAGTGATGCACAGGACTCCAAGGCGTCGGCGATCGCGCGGTAGCCAGTGCAGCGGCATAGGTTTCCCTTCAGGAGCTCGGCGCGCTCGCCATCTGTGACCGGGGATGCCGACACTGGTGAGTCGCCATCGACAGGCCGGCCGGCGGACAGGCCCGTCGCTGTGACGATCATTCCCGCAGTGCAGAAACCACATTGGAAACCCGCATGCTCGACGAAGCTGCGCTGCACCGGGTTCGGGCCACCGTCGACTCCCAGCCCGGCCGCCGTCGTCACACTGCGGCCCTTGGCGCGGTAGGCGGGGATCAAGCAGGAGTGGACCGGTTCACCGTCGAGGAGGACCGAGCAGGCTCCGCAATCGCCGGCGTCGCAGCCCTTCTTGACGGCGAGTTCGCCCTGTTCGCGGAGCAGGGTGCGCAGGCATTGGCCTGGCCGGGCGGTCACCTCGACCCCGCGGCCGTCGATGTTCAGCCTCATGCGGCCGTCACCTGAGTTCACACCGCCTCCCTGAGCTCGGCGGCCACCTCGACGGCCAGTAGCCCGGTCACGTGCGCGCGCCAGTCCGGCGCGCCGTGCGGGTCGTCGAACCACAGCTCCGGCTCGATCTCGGCCAGCGCGGCGGCGACATCGAAACCACCTGGCACAGCATCGAAGTCGAGGACCAGCGGTCGCACCGTCGCCGCGGTCATGGTGATCGCGCACCGGCCGTCGGCGGTGCGCCTGCCCATCACCACCGCACCGGAACGACCGAGCGGAGCCAGCGCGATCTTGCGAAAACTGGTTCGCGCCAACAGGCTTGACGTGGGAATCAGGAAGGACCGCACCACCGCGCCTGCGGCAAGGACATTCTCACCGACCCCGGTGACGAAGTCGCGCAGAGGAATTCGACGCTCACCGCCACCACGCGGCCAGATGACCACCGTCGCGTCCAGCGCGACCAGCGCACCGAGGACAGCGCCCGCGGGCAGCGACAGGCAGACATTCCCGCCGACCGTCGCCGTGCGCCAGATCTTGTGCGAGGCCAGCAGCGCCCGGCAGCCCTGCGCGAACAGCGCGGTGCCAGGCCACTCCGGTCGCAGGACCGCCGACCCGAGTTCCCGGCCCGGCCCGGCGCCTGCCAGTTGCGCGAGCGTGCAGGTCGCGGCGATCTCGAGGCCGTCGGAGCGCTCCAGGAGCGGTGACCAGCCGAGCGTGGTGATGTCGATCAGCCGGTCGAGGTGGTCGTGCGGTTCGGAGAACAGGAAGGTGCCGCCCGACAGGACCGCGCTACCCGGGCCGACCTGTGCCAGGTCGGCGCGTTCGCGGGCGAGAACCACCTCCCGAACAGTGTCCAGATCCACGTTCACCTCGCTTGCCTCACCAGCCACAGTAGGGGCCTGGAGTTGCCACGATGTTGCGCGACACCCCGCGCCGGATCGCGGGGTGGTTAACCCGGTGTTCGTCATCCAGTGTGCGCCGATTACGCCCTGGCCAGCAGCGTGGCCTGCGCCTGGGCGACATCGGCACCGACCGCGGTCTCGTCCACCGTCGTGACAACACCATCACGCACGACTTCACGCCCGTTCACCAGCAGCGCGGCCAACGGCGGCGCCGACCCGAGCACCAGCGCGACAACCGGATCGTCGATCCCCGCGTGCGCGGGCGTGTCCAGCCGCCACAGCGCCAGATCGGCCAGCTTGCCCGGCTCGATCGACCCGATCTCGGCGTCCCGCCCGAGCACCCGCGCACCGCCCATGGTGGCCAGTTCCAGCGCGGCGCGCACGGTCATCGCCCGCGGCCCGCCGACGGACCGCGCGTATAGCAGCGCATTGCGCGGTTCCTCGATCATCGAGCTCGACTCGTTGCTGGCCGCGCCGTCGACACCGAGGCCGACCGGCACGCCCGCCGCGACCAGATCCGCGGTGCGCGCGATGCCCGCCCCGAGCCTGCCGTTGGACGTGGGACAGTGCGCGACGCCGGTCCCGGTCCGCGCCATCGCGGCGATCGCCGGATCGTCGAGGTGCACGGCGTGGGCAAACCAGACATCGGAGCCCAGCCAGCCCAGCTGTTCCATGTACTGCGCGGGCGTGCACCCGAAATTCGCCAGGCAGAAGTCCAGCTCGTCGTCGGTCTCGGCCAGATGGGTATGCAGGCGGACACCGGCCGACCTGGCCAGCGCCGCGGACTCCCGCATGAGATCCCCCGTCACCGAGAACGGCGAGCACGGCGCGAGCGCGACCCGCACCATCGCGTCGAAGGACGGGTCGTGCCACTGCTCGATCGCCGTCGCACTCGCGGCGAGAATGTCGTCGATCGACTCGACCACCTCGTCGGGCGGCAGCCCGCCCTCGCCCTCTCCCAGATCCATCGACCCCCGCGCCGGATGGAATCGCAGCCCGACCGCCGACGCCGCGCCGATCTCGGCCGCGAGCAGGTCACCGCCACCACGCGGGAAGACATAGTGATGGTCCGACGACGTGGTGCAGCCGGTGCGCGCCAGCGAGACCAGCGCACCGGTCGCCGCCACCCGCACCGACTGCTCGTCGATCCGCGCCCACACCGGGTACAGCATGGTCAGCCACTCGAACAGGGTGTTGTCGGCGGCCAGGCCACGGGTGATCCACTGGTACAGGTGGTGATGGGTGTTCACCAGACCGGGCGTGAGCACGCACCCGCGGCCGTCGATCCGCGTCACCTCGGGCCCGAACGCGGGCGGCTTACCCTCACCGACAGCATCGATCCGATTGCCCCGCACCGTCACCCAGCCGTCACGATATTCGGTACCCGCCGCGTCGACGGTCACCACCGCGCACCCATCGATCACCAGATCGCTCACGGCAGCCATGCGAGCCCCGCTTCGGGAGCGTCCGCGCGCTGCAACGTCGCGTGGATCGAGCCGTACGGACGATCCGCCGCCCAGCAGACCTCACCGGAGTTCTCGATCCCGAACTGCGCCAGGTCGTACTCGAAATGGTGCTTGTTCGGCGCCGACAGCCGGATCTCGGACAGCACCGGGAACCGTTCCAGCACAGCGTTTCCCATCGCATACAGCGTCTGCTGCAATGCCTTGGAGTAGGTCGTCGCGAACAGCTCGAGCAGCGTGGCCCTGATGCCGTCGTACACCTCGTCCCAGTCGAATCCGCCGATCTCGGCGAAGCGCCACCGCACGATCAGCGAGGTGGCGAGCACACGATCGTGGGTGGGGGCCAGCGTCGTGTACTCGTCGGTGAGGAAGTCGGCGAACTCCGAGCCGGTGGACTTGAGCAGCACGAGGTCCTTGATCCCGCCGATCACCCACGTCTGCCGCGCGTCGCCGGCGCCTGCCACGGTCACCGCGGCGGTGCGCACCTCGGGGCCCCGCCGCACCCAGGTGTGGTCGTGCTCGTTTCCATGCACCGAGACCCGCTGCCACCCATAGGAATCCACGTCGATCCGCGCGCTCGATACGGGCTCGACGGTGTCGACGAAATGCTTCGCCAGCGCGATCGCGTAGTCCTCGACGGTGTCCAGGCCCGGCTTCTTCGCGAATACGAAGGCGGTGTGTTTCTGGGTATCGGTGGGCAGGACATGACGCTGGTCGCCCTCGATGTAAGCCGCCGCGAAATCGCCGCGCAGGGTGGTCGAGACATTCACATCGCGGATCTCATGGCGCGCGTTCTCCTTGTAGAATCTCACAACCCGGTTCTCGGCCTTGCCATAACGGTTGTCGGTCAACACGATCGGGCCACTCAGTGCCATCCGCTTGCTCAACTCCCTCGGTAGGTGGAATAGGCGAACGGCGACAACAGCAGCGGCACATGCAGATGCGGCTGCTCACCCACCGTGAACGCGACGCAGACCTCCGGATAGAGAGTCTCGATGCCCTGCGCAGCGAAATAGCTGCCGGTGTCGAAGAACAGCCGGTAGTCACCTGGATTGAGCCCGGCCGCGAGCTCTGTGACCCGACCGTCGGCATCGGTCAGCGCCTCGGTCAGGCGCTGGTCGCCGCGCATCAGCCAGACCGCGACGCCTTCGGCGGGCACCCCGCGCACGGCGTCGAGGACGTGCGTGCTGAGGCCGGTCACTCTCCCGCCACCGTTCGCGCGAGACGCAGCCGGTTGATCTTCGCCAATTCGCGACGCATAACTCGCCTTTCGGTCGACGGATCGTTGTCCAGCCGCGCCCGTAGAACGGCGAGCAGCTCCTCGCCGCTACGCCCTGCCGCGCAGACCAGGTAGATATGGCCGAACTTCGCCTCGTAGGCGCGGTTGCCCGCGACGAGCTTTGCTGTGACCTCGGCACCGGACACCCCCGACTGTTCGCCTGCCGAAGCCACCGAGGTCGGCCGGTCGCCGATCCGCGGGTGACCGGCCAGCGCCTCGTCGATCTCGGCGTCGTCGAGCCCGGCCAGCGCGGCGTCGGCGGCATCGAACAACGACTCCGCGGTGGCGTAGGGACGGGCGGCGGCGACCACCCGCGCCCAGCGTGGTGCGGAGCAACAGGAAAGCAATGCCGCCTCGGCGGCCGGGGCCGGCAGTGCGTTGAATCCCGCGAGGCCGATCGCATCGCTCGTCATCGATCCAGCATCGCCCATCCCCCGGCAGTCGCCACCGTTGCGCACTCAGTCACGTCGGCGTGTCGTCGTCCTTGTGCTCCCCCGCTGTAATCGACCGGCAACATTGCCCTATTAATTTCACCGCCATGCCCCAGATCGACCCGCCCATGCCGTCGGCGTGCACCGGCATCGTCCTCGCGGCGGGCGCGGGCACCCGCTACGGCAAACCCAAGGCACTCGCCGCGAACGGCGCCTGGCTGCGCTCGGCGATCACCGCCCTGCGCGACGGCGGCTGCGATCCGGTGATCGTTGCGCTCGGCGCCACCGGACCAGATCCGGCCCGCCTCGGACTGCCGCCGGACACCGCGTGGCGATGGGTCGACGACTGGGCCACCGGACTCTCCGCGACGGTGCGCGCGGGCCTGCGCGCGGCCGCCGAAGCGGGCACCCGCTATGTCGCCTTCCTGCCCGTCGACATTCCCGATATCGGGGCCGATGTCGTCGCCCGAGTGCTCGCCGCGGCCCGCGCGAGCGAGAGCGGTCTAGCCCGTGGTGTGTTCTACAACACACCCGGACACCCCGTTGTGATCGAGAACAAGCACTGGGACGCCATTTCGGCAGAGTCCGCAGGCGATATCGGTGCCGGTTCCTATTTGGGCGGTCGACAGGATATGGTGTGCGTCACGTGCGACGACTTGGCGACAGGGGCCGATCGCGATTTCCCGGAAGTCGGCGCACGATGATCGGAGTTTGAGATATGCGCGATATCGTCGATGACCTTCTGCGAGTGTGGCATTCGGGCCGCACCGGTGGCCTCGCCACGGTGGTCCGTACCATCGGCACCAACGCGCTGCCGATCGGGTCGGGAATGCTCGTCACACCCAATGGCGGAGTCTTCGGATCCATCGCGTCCGGGCGGTTGGAAGAGACCGTCTACGCCGCGGCACTGGAAGCCGCGCAGACCGGGGTGCGGCAACTACGTCGCTACAGTCTGATCACCGGAATGGAATCGGTCTCCGACGACGGCCAGCTGGTCGACATCTTCATCGAGCCGTTCTCCTGCCGCGATTTTCCCGAATTCCCCGCGATCGCCGCCGACATCCAGGCCCATCGCCGGGTCACCGTCTTCACCGTGGTGTGGAATCAGGACCCCGATGTCATCGGCCAGCACCTGGTCACCGATCGCAAGCACGCCACCGAGCTCGTCGCCCTGCCCGAGTCGGATCTGTTCGTCGCGTCCTACTGCCCGCCGCCGCGCCTGATCATCTTCGGCGCCAACGCCTATGCGGCCACCCTGGCCGCCCAGGCGCGGATGATCGGCTACCGGGTCAGCATCTGCGATTCGCGTCCCGAGTTCGCCGACCCGGCCTCGTTCCCCGGCGCCGAGGTCGTCGTCGACTGGCCGCACCGCTACCTGAACACTCTGTCGGCCGCGGGCGAAATCGACAGCAGCACAGGCATTGTCGTGCTGGCCAACGAGCCGCGCTTCGAGATCCCGCTGCTCACCGTCGCCCTTCGCCTGCCCGAACTGGGCTACCTCGCCGCCCTCGGCACCCCCGCCGACCAGGCCCGCCGCCTCGACGACCTGCGCGCGGGCGGCTTCGACGAGTCGACCCTGGCCCGCCTGCACGTGCCCGCCGGGCTCGAGTCGGGCCCGCGCACGCCCGCCGAGACCGCCGTCTTCGTCACCGCCGACTTCCTGGCCTCGCGGGCAGGCCTGCGCCTGGCCGCCCACCGCGACTACGGATCGGCGGCCGTCGGCCTGGCGATCTAGGGCATGACCGAACTCGGCAATCTGGAATCGCTTGTGACGTGAATCGTCCATAAAGCGGCTGATTACGGCGGCATTTGCGAATCCGGACTGTTATTCGCGGTCCGCAATCGTGCGTGAAGTCACCGACAATTCTGCACCGGTAACGAAATTATCCCGCCGGAGGACATAGAGTGTCGGAGGATCTGACAGCCCTACGGCCGTCGAGCGCCTACCGCTCGGCCGAGGGGGAAACACTGCGATGACGGGGCCGACAGGGCCCGTGGACTGGGAACCGACTGTTCGATGAAGCTCTCTGCACTACGCAACGTGGCCGCCCTGCGCACCACCGCCGTGGCTCTGACCGCCGCCCTGTCGGTGGGCGTGATCGCCGCGGGCGGCGCCGCATCCGCCGAGCCCGAGAAGCCCTCTGCCGTGTCGTCCGTCGTCAAGGACGGTCGCACCTGGCATCTGAAGGTGTACTCGGCGGCGATGAAGAAGGACATCACCATCGACGTGCAGCGGCCTGTCGACGAGTCCAAGCCCGCGCCCAACTTCTACATGCTCAACGGCCTCGACGCCGGCGAGGGCTCCGCGAGCTGGTCCGCGCAGACCAACGCGCTTGGCTTCCTCGCCGACAAGCAGGTCAATGTCATCCAGCCGATCGGCGGCCGCGGCAGCTACTACACCGACTGGAAGCAGGAAGACCCGCGGCTGGGTCTGAACAAGTGGACCACCTTCTTCACCCAGGAGCTGCCGCCGCTGCTCGACGCCACCCTCAACTCGACCGGCCTCAACGCGCTGGCCGGGCTGTCCACCTCCGGCACCTCGGTGCTGCAGCTGGCCGAGGCCAAGCCCGGGCTGTTCAAGTCCGTCGCCGCCTACAGCGGCTGCGCGCAGATCGCC
>NZ_JBHXMY010000150.1:0-11887 GCF_042720195.1 Nocardia sp. NPDC058497
TCGCGGTGCCGCCTGCCGCGCTATGGAATGCCGAGGTGAGCGCGGGCATCTTCAGCACCACCTCGCGCAGCGATCCGACGTTGGCGCGCAACAACTTCACCAGCGGGACCGCGCCGTCGAGCGCGCCGATCAGCGGGTCGCCCAGGATGGTCGCGAAGTCGTTGAGCATCGGCAGCAGCTCGGCGAGTCCGTCGAACAGCGAGGTCGCCGGGCCGAGCAGGTCGTCGGAGGCCTGGTTGAGCAGCGGGGCCAGCCGGACCAGCATCGACTGCAGGTCGCCCCAGTTGGCGGCGACCCGGTTCGACACCGAGGCGAACGCGTCGAAAAGGCCTGCCAGGTGGCCGATATCGGCGTCGGGCTTGTTCATCGCCGAGCCCAGCTTGTGCACCAGTTCGTTGACCGTCGGGCCGGTGCCCTCGGTCGCGCGGTCCAGCGAGGCGAGGCCGTCGATCAGCGCGCTCGGCTGACCGGCCTCGGCGCCGGAGAGCTGCTCGGACAGGCTCGCCAGGGCGGTCAGTGTCTCGGTGATCGACTTGGGCGTGAGCGTCTTGGTGATGCAGCCGCCGGTGAACTGCCTGGTGTCCTTGCCGCTGGTCAGCACAGCCAGATTGCGGTCGGCGGCAACGGAATACGCGACGGTGGTCGCGGAGGCGTCGGCGTAGACCGGGTAGTCGGCGTCGACCTCGAACTCCACGCGCACCTCGGCGCCCTCGTTGCGCACCGCGGTCACCTCGCCGACATCGATGCCGCGCATCGTGACGTGGTTGCCCGGGTAGAGCCCGATCGCGTCGGGCATGAGGGCGCAATAGGATTCGGTCTTCTTCAGCGGGTCGAAGGCCACGAAGTAGCCGGCGATCACCATGACGCCCAGCACCGCGACACCGGCGATCGACATGAACGCCTGGGATCCGAGGAGTCGTTTCAGCATCAGCACGCCTTCCCGGGCAGCGGCACGCACACCTGCACGCCGGACTGGTCGACCACGACGCCCGCGTCCGGCGTCGCCAGCTGCGACAGCTTGGTCTGCAGGTCGGCCACGGTGCCGAGGATCGGTTCGAACCGGCCTTCGAGCTCCCGCATCCGCGGCAGCGCGTCGGCCAGTGCCTGCGCCCGCGGCTTCAGGGTGGACTCCCAACTGGGGGCGAGCCCGGCGAGCCGGTTGACCACCGAGGTCAGCAGCCGGACCGCTTCGGCCAGTTCGGCCTTCTTGCTCAGCAGCACGTCCTCGAGCATGTTGACGTTGTCCATCAGCCTGCCCAGATCGGACTTGGCGCCGTCGTACATGGAGATGTACTCGTCGAGGATGGCGATGGACTTCGACACCTGCGAGCGCTGCCGGTCGAGCATGTCGACGTACTTGCCGACGGTGTCGAGCGTGGAGCGCAGGGCTTCCGGGGAGGACGCGATCGCGGAATTCGCCGCGGCCAGGTTCTTGCGCACGGTGTCGCCGTCGACGGCGGCCAGCGGCGCGGTCGCGTCCTGGAAGGTCTCGATCAGGCTGTAGGGCAACCGGATTCGGTCCGCGGGGATGGCCTCGTCACCGAGCGGGCGCGAGCCCGCCGGGTAGAGCGCGACATAGTGGCCGCCGACCACGGTCAGCATGCGGATGTCGAGGGAGGTCTGGTCGCCGACGAACACGTCGGAGTCGACGGTGAACTCCATCAGCACCTTGTCCGGCTTCAGCTCGAGCGAGGTGACGCTGCCGACCGAGATGCCGGCCAGGCGTACGTCGTCGCCCTCGCGCACCGACTGCGCCTCGCTGAGTTCGGCGGTGTAGGTGTGCTTGCCCAGCGGCACCACGTAGACGATGCCGGCGCCGATGATGAACAGCACGACCAGGCTCAGGCCGATGATGCCCATCCGCAGTTCGCGGGCGCGCTTGGTCGGCTCGTCCATGATCGGGCGGTCACCGGAGAAGAACTTCAGGCGTTGCATACCGTCACCTTCTGTCCGGCGATCAGCACCTGCAGTGGGGCGGGCACCTCGGCGGGGCCGTTGCTGCAGGTCGGTGTGAAGTCGGCGAAATCGCGGGAGAGCGAGGCGTCGACGGTGGCCAGCAGTCCGGGCAGCCGCCCGAAGACGTCCACTGCCTCTTGGGGATTCGGGAACAGGCCGCGGATCATCGCGTCGACCTCGGCGCTGCCGCCCTCGACCAGGCCGAGCGAGGCCAGCAGCCGGTCCACCGGCGCCAGCACCGACGGCGCGGTCATCGCGAACTGCGCGACGCCGCCGATATTGCGCTGCATCGCCTCGAAGATGTCGGTGAGCCTGGCCAGCAGCGGCAGCAGGTAGCCGACGCGGCCGCCGTGCCGGTCGCCCAGCGTCGACAGGTTGCTGATCAGGGTGTTGATGACCTGCTGACGGTCCTCGGCATAGCTCGCGAGCTGGTCGATCGCGGTCAGCGCGGGGCCGAGGCCGCTGCCGTCGCCCTCGATGACGGCGAGCATGCTGGCGGTGAACTGGTTGATCGCCTCGGGCGAGAGCGTCGCCAGTACCGGCTTCAGGCCGCTGAACAGGCTGGTCACGTCGAACGACGGGACCGTCATGTTGGCGCCGATCCTGGCGTCGGCGGCGATCCGTTTGCCCGGGTTGGGCGCCTGCTGCAGGTCGATATAGCGCTGGCCGGTGAGGTTCTGGTAGCGGATGGCCAGCTTGCTGTTGTCGTAGATCGGCGTATCGGTCTTCACCGTGAGGTGGACCTTGGCCTTGTCGCCTTCGAGGCTGATCTTCTCGATCTTGCCGACCTGCACGCCGAACATCCGCACGTCGTTGCCGACCTTGAGGCCGTTGGCGTCGGTGAACAGCGCGTCGTGCGCCTCGGTGTCACCGGAGACGGGCCGCTTGATCAGGGTGAAGACGAGTCCGAGCACGGCGAGCATGACCAGCGCGAACACGCCGAGTCGCAGTGCGACACCACCGATCTTCATCACGCACCGGCCTTTCCGAACAGCGGCACCGCGATCGCGGGCACACCGCTGAGCTCGACGTCGAGGTTGAGCACCGGGCCGTCGGGGCCATCGGGCATGGCGCCGCGCAGGTTGGTCAGCAGGGCAGCCAGGTCGGCGCCGGTCTGGCGCGGGTTGGGCGACATCTGGGCCAGTGCGTACAGCATCGGCGCGAGCATGTCGGTGGTCTCGGCGAAGTGGCCGCCCGCGGTGGTCAGCGTGGTGGTCAGGGCGGGCAGGATGCTGCCGCCGATCACGCCGACGCCGATGTCGTAGCGGTCCTTGTCGACCTGGGTCACCTTGATCTCGCTGAGCCGGTCGATCACCTGCATGGTGGCGCCGGCGAACTGGCCGCCGCCGTCGAAGGCGGGGCCGAGCCTGCCGAACAGCTCCGAGGGCGCGACGTCCTGGTTGTCGGCGATGGTCTTGGCGATCGTGATCAGCGCCTGCACCAGCGGGGTGAAGGCTTTGAAGTCGGCGGCCAGCTGGGAGACCACGGTCGCCATCTGCGGGCTGGTCACCGTCATGCCGACCTGGGACAGGCTGCGCAGGATCGCGCTCATCGTCGCGTCGTAGACCCGGTCGGCGTTGGCGCCGGTCAGGTCGAGCACCGCGCCCGCGCGCAGCGGGGATCCGCCGGTTCCGCGGCGCAGTTCCAGTTCGGCGATGCCGAACAGGTTGGTCGGGGCGTAGTCGACGGCGAGGCTGTCGTCGATGCCGTGCAGCCGGTCGGCGTCGAGCAGCAGCGCGATCTGCTGGGTGCCGCGCTCGCCGGGGGTCACCTCGACGACCTCGCCGACGGTGACGCCGTCGATGCGGACCTGGCTGCCCGCGCTGATGCCGTCACCGAGGTGTTCGGTGTGCAGCGCGATCCGCAGGCCCTCTTCGGTTTTCAGATTGCGGTAGGCGACCGTACCGAGCACGACCGCGGCGATGATGCCGAGGATGATCGCGCCGGTCAGCCGCGAGGTGCGCCGATCGGCCGCGACGCCGGGCATTCCATAGTTAGGCACTAGCTCACCCCGTAAAACTGATCGCCGAGTTGAAGCCCCACAGCATGATCGACAGCACCATGTCGATGGCGACGATGGCCACCGAGCTGGCCCGCACCGCGCGACCGGACGCGATGCCGACGCCCTCGGGACCGCCGGTGGCGAAGAACCCGAAGTAGCTGTGCACCAGGATCACCACGGTGCCGAACACCGCGACCTTGATGACGGCGGCGATCATGTCGAAGCCGGAGATGAACTGGAAGAAGTAGTGGTCGTAGACGCCGGCCGACTGCCCGTAGACCATCGTGAGCAGCCCGCGGCAGGCGCCGTAGGACAGGATCAGCGCGATCAGGAAGGTCGGCACGATGGCGATGGCGCCCGCGATGACGCGGGTGGTCACCACGAACGGCACCGAGCGCAGGCCGAGCGCCTCGATCGCGTCGATCTCCTCGGAGATGCGCATCGAGCCGATCTCGGCGGTGATCCGGCAGCCCGCCTGCGCGGCGAAGCCGATGGCGGCCGCGATCGGGGCCAGCTCACGGGTGGTGGCGTAGGCCGAGATGACACCGGTGACCGGGCCCATGCCGAGCATGTCGAGCGAGGCGAAGGATTCGACGCCGACCGAGGCGCCCATCACCAGGCCGAGCACGATCATCATCGGGACGGTGCCGCCGCCGACGATGATCGAGCCGCGGCCCCAGGTCATGTCGGTGACCGCGCGCAGCGTCTCGTCGCGGTAGCGGCGCAGGGTCAGCGGCACCGAGGACAGCACCTGCCACACGAACACCGCGACGAAGCCGAGCGATTCGCCCGCCGCACCGATGCGCTTGCCGAGCCGGGCGGGCTTGCGCAGCCAGTGCAGCGAGGTGGGGATATAGGAGGAGGCAGCCATCACGCCAACTTCGTCGGCAGGAACATGGCGCTGATCTGGGTCGCCAGCAGGTTCACGATCGCGATCGAGACGACCGAGAGCACCACCGCCGCGTTCACCGCGTCGGCGACACCGCGCGGACCGCCCTTGGCCTCGAGACCGCGCTGGCAGGAGATGACGACGACCAGGAAGCCGAAGATCAGCGCCTTGAGCAGCGACACCCACACGTCACCGGCGGTGGCGAAGGAGCCGAAGGTCGACCAGTAGCTGCCCGGGGTCACGCCCTGGCCGCCGACGGCGACCGCGTACCCGGCGAGCACGCCGACGAAGATGATCAGCACATTGAGCATCGGCGCGACGATCAGCATCGCCATCATGCGCGGGATGACCAGGCGGTGCACCGGGCTGATGCCCATGGTGTTGAGCGCGTCGATCTCCTCGCGGATGGTGCGCGCGCCGAGGTCGGCGGCGATCGCCGCGGCGCCCGCGCCACCGAGCAGGAAGCCCGTCGCGATGGGCGCGCCCTGCTTGATGACGCCGAGACCGCCGGTCGCGCCGAGCATGGAGTCGGCGCCGAGGCTGTGGATCAGGTTGCCGACCTGGATCGAGACGATCACACCGAACGGGATCGCCATCAGGATCGCCGGGATCGCGGTGACCGTGATCAGCCGCCAGGCCTGCACGAGGGTCTCGCGCCACTGGAAGTGTCCGCGGGCGACATCGGCGACGGTGCCGGTGACCGACTCCTGCGCGAGGTCGACCGCGCGCCCGAAGGTCCGCAACGACGACACGACCGTGTCGGTGAAATTCTTGCGGACGATCTGGGTGGCGGAATCCGGCTTCGCGGAATGCAGATCGGTGGACATCAGCGATGCCCCCGGCCCGCTCGCGAAGCGCGGGAAATGGTGATTTTCATACCGCACTCTCTGGCTTCGGCGTCGGTGCCAACTCCAGCAAGCTAACCGGTACTCTGCGTCACAACAAAATTTCGGCGTGGTGACCCTCGTCGCTTTTTTTCTGTTTTGATGACAAGATCACACTCGCTGTGATCCAGCCCACGGCGCCTACGGGCTTGCGGCCAGGAACACAAACGCCGAGAACAACGCCAGGTGAACGCCACCCTGCAGCAGGGTCGCGCGGCCGGGAACGATGGTCAGCGTGCCCACCACGACGGTCAGCGCGAGCAACACCATCTGCGTGGCGCCGAGACCGAGCACCAGCGGACCGCTCAGCCAGATGGTCGCCAGGGCGATCACCGGAATGGTGAGGCCGATACTGGCCATGGCCGAGCCGAGCGCCAGGTTCAGGCCGATCTGCACCTGGCTGCGGCGCGCGGAGTTGTACGCGGCCAGCGTCTCGGGCAGCAGCACGAGCATGGCGATCGCCACGCCGACCGCCGAGGGCGGCAGACCGGCCGCGGCCACGCCCCGCTCCAGCGCGGGCGAGACCACCTTCGCCAGCCCGACCACGCAGATCAGCGCCAGCACCAGCAGACCCAGGCTGATCACGGCGGCCCGGTTGGACGGCGCGGTGTCGTGGCCGGTGTCGGTGTCGTCGACGGCCCCCGCCTCCTCCACCGGGAGGAAGTCGTCGGGGTGCCGCACCGTCTGCACCATCACGAACAGCAGGTACAGGGCCAGCGAGGCGACCGCGGCGAAGGCCAGCTGCGCGGGCGAGAACTCCGGGCCCGGCTTGCTGGTGGTGAAGGTGGGCAGCACCAGGCTCAGCGTCGCCAGGGTCGCGACGGTGGCCAGCGCGGCGCCGGTGCCCTCGGGGTTGAACACCGCGACGCGCCTGCGCAGCGCGCCGACCAGCAGCACCAGGCCGAAGATGCCGTTACAGGTGATCATCACCGCGGCGAAGACGGTGTCACGGGCCAGTGACGCCGCCTTGTCGCCGCCGGAGATCATCATCGTCACGATCAGCGCCACCTCGATCACGGTGACGGCCACCGCAAGCACCAGCGCGCCGAACGGTTCACCGACCCGGTGCGCGACCACCTCCGCGTGGTAGACCGCGGCCAGCACAGCACCGACCAGCGCGATGTCGACCAACACCACCACGATTCCCGGTACGTCCCGCCCCCAGGTCGCGGCGAGCACGAGGGCGGCGAATATCGGGATGTACAGGGCCCATCTGGTCCTCAACGCGGCAATCATGATCTCCATCGTCCCAGCTACGCGCGAGTGCACCGGGATACGCGGCCGCGAAGATCGCCGGTTGGATTCCCCGAACCGCCTCGATGGGGAACAATTCAGCCCGTGCGGACCCAGTTCACCCTCGAGCTCGTTGCCCTCTCCAACGATCTCACCCTGATGTCGCGCCTGGCTCATGATGCGACGCAGCGGATCACCGAGGCGCTGGCAGGCGCCGACCTGACCGCGACCTACGAGGTCTTCGCCCTCGACGAACAGCTACAGCAGATGTTCGCCGCCTGCGAGAACCGCACCATGGCGCTGCTGGCCCTGCAGGCGCCGGTCGCGCGCGACCTCCGTCACGTGGTGACCGCGATCCAGATCGCCGGCGAACTCTCGCGCATCGGCAGGCGCACCGAGACCGCCGGCCAGTACGTGTATCGCGCCCATCCGCGCGCGGTGGCGGCGGAGCCGGTCATCGCCGAGCTGGTGGCGATGGGCATCCTGGCCGCCGAATGTGTGGCGCGGGTTGGTGATTCGGTCGCGACCGGCCGCTTCGTCGAGGACGACGGCACCGCGGCGGAGTCCATGGACGTGCTGTGCAGACAGCTGCGCACAGTGCTGACCACGACCGGGACGGACGCGGGCGCGGCGATCGATCTGGCCCTGCTGGGCAGTCAGTTCCAGCGCTGCGTCGACCACACCGCCCGCATCGCCCGGCTGATCCGCTTCCTGGACACCGGCATTCCGCCGGAGACGGGCTCGCTGCCCGACTGATCCCTCAGTCGAGCAGCGGAAACCGGCCCGAGCCGACCAGTGCCGTGATCGCCGCGATCTTCTCCTGCGGCGCCGCGTAATCCGGGTGCGCGGCGAGGACGGCGGCCGCGTCCCGCAGGTGGCTCAGCTCTTCCGCCGTCTCGGCGACCGTGCGACCCCCCTGTCGCACAGCGTGTTTCGTATAGGCAGGTCGCGCGATATCGATCCGCCCGAGCTCGCTCGCCTTGGTCACCCGGCGGGCGCACCGGCACGGCGCCGCCGGATTCACCAGTCCGCAGGACGAGCGCAGGAACGCGCCGAGCCGCTGTTTGGCTCTCTCCCAGCGCTTTTGATACGCGGCGGGAGGGATCAGACGTGATCTGCGTCACTCCCGGTTTACGTGACGTTTCCGCTGGTCACCTCCGTCGATAGGTGAACGCTATTGAGCCGCAGTTCCTTTGCACTGTCGTGTGCGGAAGGTCATAGCCGACAATCAGTTACGACACAGCGTGCGGCCGTTAGGTTGTGCCGGTTCATTTTCGACGAAGGCATGTGGGTGGTACGGGCATGAAGTGGTCCTCGATCAGTGGCTCTCCTCTGGGCCGGGCCCTGCTCGCCCTCGCCGCGGCGATCTGTCTCGGCGTGGTCCTGACCGTGGCGAATTCGCTGCTGGACAAGGTGAACCCCACCGCACCCGGCCCCGGACCGGCCAACGCCGCGACGGTGTCGGGCAAGGAGATCGGCGATCTGGTCGGCAAACTCGTCGTCGCCAAGGAAGGCCCGATGACGGGCTACACCAGGGAGAAGTTCCCGCACTGGGACACCAGCAAGCCCGAGCACGGCTTCGGCGGCGACCTCGCGCAGTACGCCAAGTGCACCACCCGCGAGGTGATGATGCTGCGCGACGCCACCGGCGACGTCACCCTCGACCCGAAGACCTGCGACCTGAAGATTCCCGCGGGCGCGGGCTGGCAGGACCACTACGGTTTCGTCGACAAGAAGACCGGCCAGCTCGGGCCGTACAAGTTCATCACCGATCCGGCCAAGGTCGACGCCGAGCACATCGTCGCGCTGGCCGAGGCGTGGCGCTCCGGCGCCGCCGACCGCGACGAGGACACCCGCCGCCGCATAGCCAACGATTCGCTGAATCTCGTCGCCGCCGACCCCTCGGCCAACCGCTCCAAGGGCGATCAGGACCCCGCGAACTACTTGCCGCCCGGCAATTTCCGGTGCGCCTATGTCGAGCATTACGTGAAGGTCAAGATAAAGTACGCGCTGACCGTTGATACCGCCGAGCACACCGCGTTGCGCACCGCAGTCGACGACTGCCTCCGCCGAGGAGAGTTCACATAAGCGAGACGATCGAGATCACCGCCGAGAGCGCCGTCATGACCGAAGAGGAAGGGACGGTGTCCGGCGAGCTCGATGTCATGCTCGATGATTCGGGCAAGGGCCTCGTCCGCTACCGCGGTACCGACACCTGGTACACGATCGGCAACATCGAGGCCGAACCCCCGCGCGTGTGGGACAGCGTCGCCGACCTGGTGAAGGCGATCAAGAAGGTCGCGGGCACCCGCGATGTCGCCGGGAACACGGTGGTCTTCGAAGCCTGAGCCCGCGGCTGGCAATCTGGTAGTTATGCCGACCGCCTCTGCAAGACCCCCGTCCGACGATGTCGCGTGGTCCGCGCTCGGCCGGCGGCTGCCGCTCGCGACGACGCTGCTCGCGACCGCCGCGATCCTCGTCACGACGCTCACCTGGCAGGTCAACTACGACGCGGGCATCATCCGGATCGATCCGCGGGTACTCGACTGGACGATCGCCCATCGCGGCGAACCACTGACCTCGATCGCCCGGGTGGTCACCGACCTGGGTGACACCCTGTCGATGACGATCCTCGCGGCCCTCACCGTCGTCTGGTTCGCCTGGCGGCGCAACTGGCCGACCGCCGTGCTGGTCGCCGTCACCTCGGTGGGTGCGGGCGTGCTGGTCGTGGTGGTCAAACGGATCGTCGGCAGGCACCGGCCACCCGAGCTGAGCCGCCTCGTCGTCGAGCCGAGCCTGTCCTATCCGTCGGGCCACACCCTGGGCACCACGGTGGTGGTCGGCATCGTCGCGCTCACCGTCATCCCCAGCCTGCGCCACGCCACGGTCCGGGTGGCCGCCACCGTGTTCGCGGTGGTGTTCCCGATCGCGGTCGGCCTGTCCCGGGTCTACCTGGGCGTGCACTGGTTCACCGATGTCCTCGCGGGCTGGATCTTCGGCCTGTTCTGGCTGGTCCTGTGCGTCACGGTGTTCGCCTGGGTGTACCGCGATGACACCCCCGCCGATCAGCCCACCGAAACCAGCGCCGTGCCGAACGCCGCCCCCGACCGCAGATAGTCGTAGGCAGCGACCACCTCGCCGAACATGAATTCGCGGTCGAGCACCGGCTGATCACTCGGTTCATCGTCACGCTGCCGGTCCGGCTACCGACCGCGATCGGCCGGATTGCCAGGCCCGGTAGGCGCGTTCATCGCGAGCCCTCGATGAATTGGTGGTCGGACATGATGCGGCCGTCGGCGTCGAGGGCGAGCAGGTCGAAGCCGCCGCCGGCCGCGGTGCCGTCGTCGCGGCGGGTCATCGTCCAGGCGACGCCGACCGTGTTGGCGGGGAGTTCGACGGCGGGCCCGGCGGCGGCGAAGACGTATTCGCCACTGGCGAGGAACATCTCGTAGGCGCGGGTGGCGCGCCGGTCGAGCGCGTCGTGACCGTGCACGGCGAGCGCCGGGACCGGGAAAGCGAGTTCGGTGGCGGCCTTGCGGATTTCGAGAGGCGGATCGACCAGGAACTGGGCGCCGTCGACGGCGAAGAGCTGCTCGATCAGGGTGCGGCGCGCGGCCGGGTCGGATTCGTTCCAGAGAGCCACGTAGGCGGTGGCTAGGTCGTTGATGCTCATGGCGACAACTGTGCCGGGGCCCGCGACGGTCCGCGATTCCCTGCTGGGAATGACGGCGACGCGGCCGTCGGCTCATTCCCCGTGGGGAATGGCGTGTGCTGCCCGCGCACGGTTGACTCGATCCATGACGACCGCGCTGTCCACCACCACTTTCGGCCCGCAACTGCGGCATTGGCGCACGCTGCGCCGGGTCAGTCAGCTCGACCTGGCGATCCGCGCCGAGACGAGCCAGCGTTACCTGAGCTTCCTCGAACAAGGCAGGTCCCAGCCGGGGCGCACGATGGTGGTTCGCCTGGCCGAATCGCTCGAGCTGACCTTGCGCGACCGCAACAACCTGCTGCTGGCCGCGGGCTTCGCCCCGGTGTTCCCCGAAAGCGACCTGGCCGCACCGGAATTGGCGCCGGTGCGCGAGGCGCTCAGCGCGGTCCTCGACGGGCACCTGCCGTATCCGGCGCTGGTGGCGCGCCCGCGCGGCGAACTGGTCACCGCCAACGCCGCGTTCGACCTGTTCACCGAGGGTGTCGCCGACGACCTGCTGCGCGCGCCGATGAACGTCCTGCGCCTGGCCCTGCATCCCGACGGCGTCGCGCCACGCGTACGCAACCTGCCCGAATGGGGCAGGCACATCATCGACTCGCTGCGCGGCCGGGCCGCCCACACCCCCGACCCCGCGCTCGACGAACTGATCGCGGAACTGTCCGGCTACCTGCCCGCCACCGCTCCCGGCCCCGACCACGTCGGCTTCGCCGTCCCGCTGCACCTGCGCACCGACGACGGCGATCTGCGCCTGATCACCACCCTCACCTCGTTCGCCACCGCGACCGATGTCACCATCGCCGAACTCCATCTCGAGGCGTTCCTGCCTGCCGACGCGGAGACCGCCCGCATCCTCCGGCTACGCGCCGACCGCCGCTGAACTGTCCGATCCATAGGATGTCGCTATCTCTGCCCCAGCGAGGAGACAGGCGACCGCGGCGGCGACACCGAGCGCTCCGCGGGCGACCGGGCTGCGTCGCCGCTGGTGGTGCCGACGGCCTCGATCGGTGTCGGCGCGCAACTTCGGCGCGATCGCACCCGGAGCCCGCGACTGTGGTGCCCCCCGGTCGGGATGACGACCGAGGGGCTGACCGGATCAGCGGGTGACGGCCACCAGCTCCCGCTGAACCGGTGCGTCCCAGTCGATGCGGTAGCGGCGTGCGGCCCCCAACCTCTTGAGCCGGGTCAAAACCCGCATTTCCATACTCGGCAGA
>NZ_JBHXMY010000151.1:0-11810 GCF_042720195.1 Nocardia sp. NPDC058497
AAAGGACGCAGATACTGCTGAGACTGAGAGCTGCGCCAGGGTATAAGTCGGAGATGGCGGACAAGATCGGGGTGTCGAGGCAGATCCTGTCCAACCACCTGGCCTGTCTGCGCGGCTGTGGTCTGGTTGTCGCCGTTCCGGAAGGCCGGCGTAGTCGCTACGAGCTGGCGGATCCGCGGATCGGGCGGGCGCTCGACGACCTCCTCGGCCTGGTGCTCGACGTCGATCCGGCCTGCTGTCCGGCGGCCGCGACCGAGGAGTGCTGCTGATGCCGGAACTCGGTGCGCCGCTGGAACTTCCGGATCGCCGCAAGGTGCTCGCCACCCGGATCCGCTGGCTGGTGGCCGCGACGATCAGCTACAACGTGATCGAGGCGATCATCGCGCTGACCGAGGGCACCCGGGTGTCCTCGTCGGCATTGATCGGTTTCGGGCTCGACTCGGTGATCGAGGTGGCCTCCGCGGCGGCGGTGGCGTGGCAGTTCGCCGGCCGGGATCCGGAAGCCAGGGAGAAGGTCGCGCTGCGGATCATCGCGTTCTCGTTCTTCGCGCTGGCCGCCTACGTCACCGTCGACGCGGTGCGCGCGCTGTTCGGGGTGGGGGAAGCGCGGCATTCTCCGGTCGGAATCGGTTTGGCGGCAGCGAGTCTGGTGATCATGCCGGTCCTGTCGCTGGCGCAGCGTCGCGCGGGACGTGAACTCGGCTCGGCCTCGGCGGTCGCCGACTCCAAGCAGACCTTGCTGTGCGCCTACCTGTCCGCGGTACTGCTCGTCGGGCTGCTGCTCAATGCCCTGTTCGGCTGGTCGTGGGCCGATCCGATCGCGGCGCTGGTGATCGCCGTCATCGCAGTGAAAGAAGGTCGCGACGCGTGGCGGGGCGACACCTGTTGCGCGAGAGCGCCACTCGGCACGGTCGCGACCCGCGACTGCTGCGACAACTGAGGGAAGGAACCGGCCATGGCTGTCTCGGCACTGGTCCTGTACGTGATTTTCGGTGCGCTCGGATTCGGCTGGCGCAGTTGGCGGCAGTATCGAGCGACCGGCTCCACCGGGTTCCGCGGCATCAGCGGGCGTCCCGGATCGCTGGAATGGATGGCCGGTGTCGGCTTCGTCCTGGCGATCGTCGTCGGGCTCGCCGCGGTGGCTCTGCAACTCGGCGGTGTACTCGGCCCGATCGACGCGCTCACCGCCGCGCCGATCCAGACGGCCGGATTCGTCCTGGCGATCGCGGGCATCGGCGCGACTCTCTACGCGCAGAACGAGATGGGTGAATCCTGGCGCATCGGTGTCGATGCCAGCGAGACGACGACGCTGGTCCGCACCGGCGTGTTCGGCCTGGTGCGCAACCCGATCTTCACCGCCATGCTCGTCTTCGGGGCGGGGATCGCGTTGATCATCCCGAACGTCGTCGCGCTGGCGGCATTCCTGCTGCTCCTCGTGACGATCGAGCTGCAGGTCCGGGTGGTCGAGGAGCCGTACCTGACCAGGGTTCACGGCGCAGGCTATCGGGACTACTGCGCCACGACAGGCAGGTTCGTGCCGGGGATAGGCCGGTCGGCTGCGTAGAGCCGCGACGCCTGATTCGCGAAACGCCGAGGAGGGAATGAACCCACCCGGTTAAAGCAAGATCACCAGGCCTTGGTGGATATTCCTTCTCGCTCCGTTGCCGCCGCCAAGGCCTGGTGATCAATCGTCCGGATTGTGGTCGAGTCAGTGGCCGCGGGCGATCCAGTCGGCGAGGGCGGGCTTTTCGGCCCCGATGGTGGTCGTGTCGCCGTGTCCGGTGTGGACGGTGGTCTCCTCGGGCAGCGCGAACAATCGGTCGCGGATCGAATCGATGATCGTGCCGAAATCGGAGAACGAGCGGCCCGTGGCGCCAGGACCGCCCGCGAACAGGGTGTCACCGGTGAACAGCGCCGCCAGTTCGGGCAGGTGCAGCGAGACCGAGCCGGGGGAGTGGCCGGGGGTGTGCAGCAGGTCGATGTCGGTGCCCGCCACCGTGATCCTGGTGGTGTCGGCCAGCGAGCGGTAGCCGGCGTCGGGGTGGGTCATCCGCCACAGCGGCTCGTCGCCGGGGTGGAGCAGGACGGGGGCGTCGAGGCGCTGGGCGAGTTCGGGCGCGACGGTCACGTGGTCGTTGTGGCCGTGCGTGCACAGGATCGCGGTGACGTGCCGGGAGCCGACCGCGGCGGCGATGGCGTCGGCGTCGTGGGCGGCGTCGACGATCAGTACCTCGTCGTCGTCGCCGATCAGCCACACATTGTTGTCGACCGCCCAGGTCCCGCCGTCGAGCGCGAAAACGCCCGAGGTGACGACCTTCTCGATGCGGGCGCTCACCAGACCACCACCGAACGCAGCACCCGGCCCTCGCCCATGGCGGTGAACGCCTGCTCGACTTCGTCGATGCCGATGCGCTCGGTGACGAAGCGGTCCAGCGGCAGCCTGCCCTGGCGATACAGATCGATGAGCATCGGGAAGTCGCGTTCGGGCAGGCAGTCGCCGTACCAGGACGACTTGAGCGAGCCGCCGTGCGAGAACAGATCGATGAGCGGCATCTCGAGCTTCATGTCCGGCGTCGGGACGCCGACCAGCACCACGGTGCCCGCGAGGTCGCGACCGTAGAACGCCTGCTGCCAGGTCTCCGGCCTGCCGACCGCGTCGATCACGACATCGGCGCCGAAACCGCCGGTGAGTTCCTTGATCTGCTCGACCACGTCACCGGTGCTCGCGTCGATGGTGTGGGTCGCGCCGAAATCCTTCGCCCACTCCAGCTTTCGCGGGTCGCGGTCGATCGCGATGATCGTGCCCGCCCCGGCCAGGCGGGCGCCTGCGACGGCGGCGTCGCCGACACCGCCGCAGCCGATCACCGCGACACTG
The DNA here is from genome assembly GCF_042720195.1 of Nocardia sp. NPDC058497. Taxonomy (NCBI): domain Bacteria; kingdom Bacillati; phylum Actinomycetota; class Actinomycetes; order Mycobacteriales; family Nocardiaceae; genus Nocardia; species Nocardia sp. NPDC058497. The sequence continues at coordinate 2,876 of NZ_JBHXMY010000151.1, forward strand.
TCGCCGCGTGAGACCGCGCCGGTGTTCACGGCGGCGCCGATGCCAGCCATCACGCCGCAGCCGAGCAGACCCGCCACCGCAGGGTCGGTCTCGGGATCGATGATGGTGCACTGCTTTTCGTGCACGAGGGTCTTGTCCGCGAACGCGCCGATGCCGAGCGCGGGGGTCAGCGGGGTGCCGTCGGTGAGCGTCATGGGGGCGCTCGCGTTGTGGGTGTCGAAGCAGTACCAGGGGCGGCCGCGCCGGCAGGCCCGGCATTCGCCGCAGACCGCGCGCCAGTTCAGCACCACCACATCGCCTTCGGCGACATGGGTGACCGCGGAACCCACGGTCTCGACGACACCGGCGGCTTCGTGTCCGAGCAGGAACGGGAACGCGTCGTTGATCCCGCCCTCGCGGTAGTGCAGGTCGGTGTGGCAGACCCCGCAGGCCTGCACCCGGACGATCACATCGTGCGGTCCCGGATCGGGGATCACGATGTCGACCGTTTCGACCGGGGCATCCTGCGCGCGGGCGATGACTCCACGGACGGTCTCGGGCATGCGGAACTCCTCAGTGTCGGCGTGTGCTACGCCAACGCTAGCGGTGCCGCGGCCCGATCAGTCCGGGATGGGTGGGATCTTCCCGGTCGGCGTGCCCAGCTTTTCCCGCACATGATGCTCGACGAGCAGCGGAACGAAGTCGCGGACGTGCACCTTCGCGAAGTGGTCGTGGGTGTGCCGGACGATGTCGGCGATCTCGGCGGGGGCGATCGTGGGGTAACGGATGGTCAGTCGTTCGATGACCTCGTCGAGTTGCTGATCCTCGTGAGTAGTCATGTCTCAGGGCTACCCGGAGCCGGGTTGGTCAACCAGCCCGCCATAGACCATGTCGATGGCGGCGATCGGTACTGCGTCCTGGACGCGGTGGGGCCAGATGGGCACGGTGGAGGGGACCTGACCAGAGGAGAAGCCTATGAATCCGGCTCGCCCCACAGTCCGTGGTGCCGGCGTGCTCGCGCTCGCGGTGCTCGCGGTGGGTATCGGCGCCTGTTCCGCCGACCCGGACGTGCCGCAGGCCGCCGAGGCCACGGCGACCACCGAGGTATCCGCGCAGGCCACCCCGGCGCCGCAGACCACCCGGCAGGTCGATCACAGTCTCGACGACGATCTGTTCGCCGCCGCCGCGGACAACGACGTGGCCCGGGTGCGTGACCTGATCGCCCGCGGCGCCGACCTGGAGACCCGCGGCGACAAGGGCCGCACCCCGCTGGTCGCGGCGACCAAGAACCGGGCGAGCGAGGCCGCGGTGGCGTTGATCGACGCGGGCGCCGATGTGAACGCCAAGGACGATCTGCAGGACTCCGCCTACCTGTACGCGGGCGCGGAGGGCTTCGACGAGATCCTCGAGCCGACCCTGCGGCACGGCGCCGACCTGCGCAGCGTCAACCGGTACGGCGGCACCGCGCTCATCCCGGCGAGCGAGCACGGGCACGTGAGCACCGTGCGCATGCTGATCGCCGCGGGTGTCGACGTCAACCACGTCAACACGCCGCGGTGGACCGCGCTGCAGGAGGCGATCGTCTACGGCGACGGCTCGCAGCGCTACCAGGAAACCGTCACCGCGCTGCTCGCGGCAGGCGCCGACCCACGGATCCGCGACGCGGACGGCCGCACCGCACCGCAGAACGCCGAACGCCTCGACCAGGACGCAATCGTCGCTCTGCTGCGCGGACGCTGATCGGCCCGCCTGCCACCGTGGCCCAGGTGCGCGGACTACCCTCGGCGGCATGGCCGAGGACGAATTCTTCCTGGATCCCACGATCGGTCGACCCGCGGACAAGGTCGGGTACTTCACCGACCAGGCGAGCTTCCACCGGTTCGCCGCCGCCTACCACGCAGGCATGGCGGAGTTGCCGAAGCCAGACGCGATGGCGGCCGTGCCCACTTCGTTCGGGCAGGTGCGCGCCTACCGGTTCGGCCCCAGCGGCGGCACGCCGGTGGTCCTGCTGTCCGGTCGCCAGGCATCGACCCCGATGTGGGCCACCAACCTGCCCAGCTTGCGGGCGCGGCACACCGTCTGGTCGGTGGACAGCGTCGGCGAGCCGGGCGCGAGCGGCCAGACCAGGGAGCTGATCGACGGCCTCGATCAGGCCACCTGGGTCTCGGAAACCATTGCCGGACTGGGTGTTCCGCGCGCCCATCTGCTCGGCGTGAGCATCGGCGCGAACCTGGCGGTGCAGACCGCCATGCACCGCCTCGGCTGCGTCGCCTCGATCACCCTGCTCGATCCGGCGAACACCTTCGCCCGGTTGAGCTGGAAGATGATCATGGTCTCGCTGGGCAGCGCCATCCCCGCGATGCCGAAGAGCCTGCGCAATCGCCTGCTGAGCTGGATCTCCGGCGGTGCCCCCGTCGACGACACGGTCCCCGAGGGCAGGCTGATCGCCTCCGGCATGAAGGACTACCGCGACGCCCAGCCGCTGCTGGCGCGCCCGACCGAGGACGAACTGCGCGCGCTCGCCGTGCCGGTGCTTGCCGTGTTCGCCGGTCGCAGCATCGTGCACGACGCGACCGAGGCCGCCGCCACCGCCCGGCTGATCCCCGGTGCCCAGGTGGAGGTGTGGCCGAACGCCTCGCACGCCATCAACGGCGAATACCCCGACCGCATCGCCGAGCGGTTCACCGAGTTCACGGCCGGGATCGGCTGACCGACTCCGCGCACGACGAAGCCCCGGCCGGAACCGGGGCTTCGGGAAAGGGATCTCAGCCGAGGACCGACAGCGCCAGCCCGATGGCGGCGCCACCGAAAACCACGGTGTTGCGGACCGTCTGGAGAGTCCAGGTCCACGCCGGGAATCCGGCTTCGGCGCGGTCGAGCAGGGCGGGCACGTCGATCCGCGCCAGCTCGGGATCGCCGGTGCGGGCGAAGGCGGCCGTCACCGACCGCACCGCGGTGTGGTTGCTGTAGACGATCACGCAGTTGCCGAGGAACACCAGGGTCAGCACCACCCAGTTCACCGGGCGGGCGATGTCGAGGCCCGCCAGGTTCAGCCCGGCCGCGGTGAGCATGATCGCGGCGACGCTCAGCGGGGCCGCGCTCTCGTGGCCGCTGGCGTCGAAGCGCATGCCGTGTTCGCGCAGCGCGGTGGTGCGCACGCCCTGGCGCGACAGCTCGGCCTGCGCGGTCGCCATGGCGGCCGTGCCGAACTGCTCGACGAGGAGGGCCTGGGCGGCCTGAACATGCGCAGCCTCGGCCAGCGCCTGGACTCCGCCGCGACCGCCATGTACTGGCACGTGAAGAACAAGGACAACCTGGTGCGCCTGGCCGTCGACGAGGTGTGGGGCGAGATAGACCTGCCCGACCCTGATGCCGCCGACTGGCGCACGGCAGCCGAGACGATGGCCACCGGGATGTACGAGGCGCTGGCCAGACACCCCTGGCTCGTGCAGGCGTAGGCGAGCCATCTGCTCTACGGCCCCAACAAGTCCAGGCACGACGAGAACGCACTGGCGATCTTCGAGTCCGCCGGATTCGACGACGACGATGCCGACCGCGCCGTCGACGCGATCTTCCTGTTCGTTCTCGGCAACGCGACCGGCCCCGCCGCCAACGTCTCCCTGCGCAGGCGGCTGAGCAAAGGCGGCGCCGACCCGGAAGCGCAACTGGCGCAAGCGATGACCGAGGCAACCGAGATCGCAGGCACGTTCCCCCGGCTGCGTGCCCGGATCGAGCGCGCCGCGGGCACCGGCTACAACGCCGCGCCCGACAGCAGCTTCCGGTTCGGTCTCACCGCGCTGCTCGACGGCATCGGTGCACGGAAAGCGCTCTAGCGCACCGCTATTCGGTGACCGAGCCGATCCGCCCCAGCACGGCGGTCACCACGAGGAATCCGCTGTCGACGATGTCTTCCAGCGGCTGACGGTAGTCGTCGAGCACCCATTTCTGAGCGATGATCAGGATCGCGCCGACCAGCCCGAGAACCACCATCCGCACGCTCACGGCGGGATAGTTGTCCAGGTCCACATACGGGGTCAGCAGGGCCATGCAGATGTCGACGAGAGCGTCGAGCACATCGTGATAGGCGCCGTCGACGGTCTGGCTCACGCCGAGGATTTCGAAGTAGGCGATCCGCGGCACCCGCGGATCGTCGCGGATGAGCTGGAAATACGCCGTCAGCGCGCCGCGCACCCTGGTGTCGATGTCGGCGTCCACATCGCCGATGCCGAGGTGGATCGCCTCGAGCATGCGTGCGGTGATCTCCCGATACACCGCGAGCAGCAAATCCTCGCTGTCGGTGAAGGATTCGTAGAAGTACCGCTTCCCGACGCCGGCGGCGGCGCAGATGGTGGTGACCGTGGTGTTGCGGTAGCCGTCGGTGCCGAACGCCTCGGTCGCCGCGTCGATCAGGCGGGCGCGGCGCTCCTGCTGACGCTGCCCCGGAGCGGCGCCACGGTATCTGCGTCCGTCTGTATCGAGTTCGGGCGCGTTCACATCGTCGATTCTGTCAGGTGACCCGAGAGCGTCGGCGCGGCGGCCGGGCGGTGCGGGGGCGGGCCGGGAACACGTTCTTGCGATCGAACGTGACGCAGGCTACGTTACTTCCCGGTACGGGAACGTCGTGGTTCCCGACGGCGGAGGGCTGAGACCGAAGCATGATCAAACATCGAGGGCGGCTGGCTGCGCTGGTCGCATCTGTCGTCGTGTTCGCGGGGGCGGTCGCATCGGCACCGGTCGGCCAGGCATTGCCGGCCACCGACGGGCTGGACGCGCAATTCGTCGCCACCCACAACGGGCCGCAGCAATACCCGAACGTCTTCATCGAATGGGACGTGCCGATCACCATGAGTGACGGAACGGTATTGAAAGCCAACGTCTATCACCCGGCGGGTGCCGACGGTCAGCCGATCACCGAGCCGACGCCGACGATCGTCAATTTGACGCCGTACACGAAGCTGCTGTCCAACATCGCCGACTCGACGCTCGCGGTGCCGGGCCTGTCCGAGCTGCTGATGCCGGTGCTGCAGAACCTGGACTTCTCGCCCTTCGGATTCAGCAGCCTCAGCGACATGATGAACGCGCTGCCCGGCGGTGCCGCTCGCACCTTCGGCGTAGACCGGAACCTGATCCGCGGCGGCTACACCCAGGTGGTCGTCGACGTGCGCGGCACCGGTTTCTCGCAGGGCACCTGGCAGGTGTTCGGCGAACGCGAACAGCTCGACGGCGTCGAGGTCGTCGACTGGGCCGCCAAGCAGCGCTGGTCCGACGGCAAGATCGGGATGAGCGGCATCTCCTACTCGGCGATCAACCAGATGCAGACCGCGCAGCGTCATCCCGAGGCGCTCGAGGCGATCTTCCCGATCGTGCCGGGCAGCGACCTGATCCGCGATGTCGCCGCGCCCGGTGGCGCGCTCGGCGTCGGCTTCATCCCGACCTGGCTGCTCGCCGTCGACGGCACCAAATTGCTGCCGGACCTGGTCTCGATCCTGACCGGCAAGTTCGACTGGGTCTGGCTGGCCGACCGGGTGCGCGACCCGTTCACCTTCTTCAATGTGCTCATCGCCGCCCTGACCACCCCGAGCGTGGACCAGATCCCGCCGGAGATGGCCGTGATCCTCGACGATCAGAGCCCGCTGCGGACCGCCTGGGTCGGTGCGCCGGAGCAGGTGCAGGTACCGACCTTCCTCTACGGCGGCTGGCACGACATCTTCACCTACTCGACCCCGCGCATCTACAACGCCGTCGATGTGCCCGCCGAGCAGAAGAAGCTCATCATGGGCGACGACTACCACGTGACCGTGAGCTCGGGCCTGGGTCAGGCGGGTGCGCCCGCGCCGCTGGAATCGCTGCAGCGCGCGTGGTTCGACAAGTGGCTCAAGGGCATCGACAACGGCATCGACCGCTACGAGCCGGTCACCCTGTGGCAGCAGGGCAGCGAGCAGTGGACCACCGACGTCGCGTTCCCGCGGCCGGGCATGCAATACCGGCGGCTGTACCTCGACGGCGCGTCCTCGGGGACCGCGCCCGGCAGCAGGCACGACGGCAGCCTGGTCACCGCACCCGGTGCCGCCCAGCGGGTTTCGGTCGATCCGAGCTTGACCACCATCTGCTCGCGCGATGCCGCGCAGGGCACGGCCGGTCTGATTCCGCTGCCCGACGTCTGCGCCGAGGACGCCAGGATCAGTGAAGGCGCGGCGCTGACCTTCACCACCGCGCCGGTGACCCAGCCGACCCGCATCTCGGGCTCGATCGCGGCACACCTGAACACCGTGCTCGACGCGACCGACGGCTACTGGACGGTGACGGTGAACGACGTTGCGCCCGACGGCCGTTCGACGGTGTGGTCGCAGGGTCAGCTGGTGGCCTCGCTGCGCGCGGTCGACGACGGCAAGTCGACGCGCTCACCCAACGGCGACTACACCGACCCGTACCCGATCCTCACCCTTCACACCCGTCAGCCGGTCGTGCCGGGCGAGCCGACCACGATCGATATCGGCATCCGCGCCACCGACGGCGTCCTGCTGCCGGGCCACCGCCTGCGCGTCGACGTGTTCGCGAGCAACTTCCCCAGCGGAATCCCGTTGCGGCCGTTGCTGAACGAGAGCGGTCTGCGGACCCAGCACCTCGAGCTCGACCCGGCCCGCCCGAGCTGGATCAACGTGCCGATGGACGTCGATCCGGGCTGGTGACCCTGATGCCCGCCGTGCCCGGGGCCCGCGCGGACTCGGGCACGCGGGTGACGCGTGCGCCCGCCCCCTCCGCGAGGTGGGCGAAGGTGATCGCGTCGCGCACGGCCGCGCCACCGGGATCGTTGTTGAAGTAGACATGGATGTCGGCGGTATCGGGCCAGGCGTCGAGCAGCCGGTGCACCCAGCTGTCCAGCGCGTGGCGGCCGTAGTGCGGCGCCGGGTGCGCGCGACCCGCGTGCAGGCGCAAATAGGCCCAGTCGGTGGTCCGCCAGAGCGGGGTGATCGGGCGGGAATCGCGATCGGCCCAGGCCAGTGCGGCGTGCCGGGATTCCAGCACCGCGCGGATGTCGTCGGTCCACCACGATTCGTGCCGGGGTTCCACCGCGACCCGCACCGAGGCGGGGAAGCAGCGCAGGCAGTCGTCGAGCAGCGCGGCATCCGCGCGCAGGGTCGGCGGAAGTTGCACCAGGATCGGGCCGAGTTGCTGACCGAGTCCGTCGGCCCGGTCGAGTAGGCGCTGCACGGGTTCCTCGGGTTCGCGCAATCGCTTGATGTGGGTGAGGAAGCGGCTGGCCTTCACCGCGACCAGGAAATCCGCCGGTGTTCGCTCCCGCCACGCGGCGAAAGTCTCCCGGCTCGGCAGCCGGTAGAAGGCGTTGTTCGATTCGACCGTGGCGAACGCGTCGGCGTAGTGCTCGAGCCAACACCGCATCGGCAGGCCGTCCGGATACAGCACGCCGCGCCAGTCGCGGTATTGCCAGCCGGAGGTGCCGACCCGGATCACCGCGTCCACCTGCCTTTCGCCGATGTCGGCGGGTGGCGCGCAGCAGCGGATCGAGTTCGCCGTCAGTCGCGGCCGAGGGCGTGGGCCAGTTCCTGCTTGTTCATCTTCGAGCGGCCGTCGATATTGCGGCGGCGGGCCTCCTCGTAGAGCTGGTCACGGGTCAGACCGCGCGGGCCCTGGCGATGGGCCCGCTGGCCGCCGCGACGCTGCGGTGAGGTGTCGGTGCGGGAGAGTTTGCTCGACCGCTTGGCCTCACCGGACTGCGCGCGCGACTTGTTGACCGTGCGCGCCGCGATCTCCTCGGCCCTGTCCTCGCCGACGCCGCGCTCCTGCTGCGATTCCTTGATGTGCTTGTACTGCCGTTCGCGCTTGTTGCTCCATGCTTGCTGCGGCATAGCTACACCTCCGCGTCTCGATCGGGGTTTCTGTTTGCCGACTACCCGTGCTTCGCATCCGGAAACGGCGGCGGAGTCCGGCACACTGGCGAAGGTGAGCGCATCGGGCAGCGGGCGGGCGCGAGCCCGCGCGGTGGCGGCCGGGTTCTGGCGGTGGCTGCGCAGCGCGCCGGGGACGTATCTGTGGCTGGCCGCGCTGGCAGTGACGACCGTCATCATCCACCGGCTCACGCCCGAGGAGGCCAGGGCCTGGCTCGGGCATCGGTCGACCAATCTGTACCACCTCGGTGAGGACCCCCTCCGGGTGCTGATCGGCAGCGCGTTCTGGACCGACGGCGGCGGCTGGTTCGGTTACGCGGTGCTGTTCACGATCTTTCACGCCAATGCCGAGCGGTGGCTCGGCACGTGGCGCTGGCTGGTGGTGGCCGTGCTCGCGCACGTGGGCGCCACCTATCTCAGCGAGGGTGTGCTGCTGTGGGCGATCCGCGACGACGACGCGCCGGAGCGGGCGATGTACACCCTCGATGTCGGCGTCAGCTACGCGCTGGCCGGCGTCGCCGCGGTGCTGGCCTATCGGCTGGTGCGGCCGTGGCGCTGGTGGTACGTCCTCGGTGTGTTCGCGGTGGTGATTCCGCCGATCCTGCTGAGCCGGACCTTCACCGATATCGGGCACGCGAGCGCCGTCGTCATCGGCTTCGCGTGCTATCCGCTGACTCGCGGACGCGACGGGACCTGGGATCCGGGCGTGTTGCTGCGCCGGATCCGTCGCCGAACGACGTCTGTGCGGTGCTGGGCGCGCTGGCGCTCGCGGCGCTTCTTGTGGCCTGATCTCGGCAAAACGCCACGAAATTAGGTGTTACCTCAATTACTACGTACATGTATCATTGTCCCTACCGCACGACCGGCGCACCGTCGCGCCCGGCGCTCGAAGGAGTATCGCGCGGTAGGACGAGGAGTACCGATGAAGTTGCTTCGCCGGGCAGCACGGCGACCGGAGGTAGATCCCGGCAAGGTCGCTCTGCAGGCTCGCAATGCTGTCTCTTATACACAACTCCCAGCCCACGATACCGTAAATCATCGCGGTTGGC
>NZ_JBHXMY010000152.1:0-11801 GCF_042720195.1 Nocardia sp. NPDC058497
GTTCGAGATAGTCACACAGGTCTGTGTCGACACCACCGAACTCGGCCAGCACGTGCCAGCCGGTGAATTCCGCCGTCATGGGCAAACTCACTCTCGCTCAGCGCCCGAGACATGAACGGTCAAGGGCGGAAAACCATTGAAGGACACCGACGAATAACTCGCGGTATAGGCGCCGGTGTCGAGGATCTGGATCTGATCACCGGCTCGCAACGTGGTCGGCAGAAGGACCTTCGTGCGTTGATACAGTACATCGTCGCCGTCGCAGGTCGGACCCGCGACCACCGCCTCGCCGACCGGATCGCCGTCGCGATCGGTGACGAAACGGTAGGCGATGTACTCGTTCTCCGTCTCGGCCATACCGTTGTACCGGCCGATGTCGAGATACACCCAGCGCCGGCCATCCGGCGCGAAACGCACGCCGACGACCTCGGCGTGAATGGTGCCCGCGTTACCCACCAGCGCACGGCCGGGTTCGACGACCAGGCCGGTGGATTCGGGCAGGAACTCCGCGGCCGCGCCGGTCATGGCGGCGGCGATCGCGTCGAGTTCGGGAGCCGCGTCGGCGTAGGAGATCGGCAGACCGCCGCCCACATTGACCGCGGTGACGTGAATGTCCTTGTCCGCCAACGCCGTCACGATCTCACCGGCCTGCCGGATACCGATCCGCCAGGCGGCGGGGTCCAGCTGCTGGGAGCCGACGTGGAAGTACGGGCCGCCCACCACCAGACCCAGATCGCGGGCGCGCACCAGCAGCCGCAGCGCCTCGGCGGGCGCGCACCCGAACTTGGTGCCGAACGGGGTCCGCGACTCCGGCGCCGAGGACAGGAACCGGCACTCGACCTCGGAACCGGGGGCGTGCTCGGCGATGCGCAGCAGGTCGTCTTCGGTGTCGAAGGCGTAGCGGCGCACACCGAGGGCGAAGGCGCGCGCGATATGCGCGCTCTTCTTGATGGGGTTGCCGTAGCAGAGCTTGCCCGGGTCGATGCCCAGGCGCACGGCCTGGTCGATCTCGCCGATGCTGGCGACGTCGAACTCCGCGCCCTCGGCGTCGAGCAGCGTCAGCAACTCGTCGACCGGTGCCGCCTTCACCGCGTACCTGATCCGGGTGCCCCGGGTGCGCCGCGCCGACACGGCGGCTGCGAGAGCTCGGTAATTGGCACGTACCCGGTCGGGGTAGATGACAAGGTACGGGGATTCGGGCATAGTTGAACTTTCGGTCGGCGGCCGGGAGAGACTATCAGCGGCGCCTACCCAACAACGAATCCGTCAAACATTCGTCATTTTCCGTGATAGCGAACGGGTATTGATCAGCCCGCCGCTACCGTGACCTCGTCGAACACCACTTCACCCGCGGCGTCGGACTCCTCCAGATCGACGATGGCCGCCAATGCCCAGCCGTGGTCGCCCGCGGGGTCGTCGAGCACCTGGCGCACATGCCAGAAGCCGGGTCGCTGCTCCACCTGGAACAGCTGGGGGCCGCGTGCGTCGGGGCCGGTGCCGATCGAGGCGTACTCCTCGAAGTAGGGCGCGAAGTCCTCGGCCCAGTCGGGGCCCGGGCTGAGCTCCTCCAGGTCGTACCAGCGTTGCCTGGCGGCGAGCTCGACCCGGCGGAACATGGCGTTGCGCACCATCACCCGGAAGGCTCGCTCGTTGGCCGAGATCGGGCGCACCGACTCCGCCCCGAACGCGATCTGTTCGGTGTCGTTCTCCGCGCCGGGGTTGGTGAGCTGCTCCCATTCGTCGAGCAGGCTCGAATCCACCTGGCGGATCAGCTCACCGAGCCATTCGGTGAGGTCGTCGAGTTCCTCGGTGCGGGCCGCGTCCGGCACTGTACGGCGCAGTGCGCGGTAGGCGTCGGCGAGGTAGCGCAGGACCACGCCCTCGGAGCGGGCGAGTTCGTAGAACGAGATGAGTTCGGCGAAGGTCATCGCGCGCTCGATCATGTCGCGCACCACCGATTTCGGTGACGGCGCGAATTCGGAGACCCACGGATGCCCGGCCCGGTAGGTCTCGAACGCGGGGTCGATCAGCTCCGCCAGGGGCTTGGGCCAGGTGACCTCTTCCAGGAGCTCCATCCGCTCCTCGTATTCGATGCCGTCGGCCTTCATCTCGGCCACCGCGGCGCCGCGGGCCTTGTGCTGCTGGGCCATCAGCAGCTGGCGCGGGTCCTCCAGGGTCGCCTCGATCAGCGAGACGACGTCCAGTGTGTAGGTGGGGTTCTCGCGATCGAGCAGCTCGAAGGCGGCCAGCGCGAACGGCGACAGCGGCTGGTCGAGAGCGAAATCACGTTGCAGGTCGACGGTGAGCCGGGCCATCCGGCCCTTGGCGTCGGGTTCGGAGAGTTGCTGCACCACACCGGCATCGCGCAGGGCGCGGTAGAGCCGGATCGCGCGCAGGATGTGCTTGCGCTGGGCGGCGCGCGGCTCGTGGTTGTCCTCGAGCAGGTGCCGCATCGCGGCGAAGACATTGCCGGGGCGGGCGATCACGTTGAGCAGCATGGCGTTGGTCACCGTGAAGCGCGACACCATCGGCTCGGGCTGGGCGGAGACCAGACGGTCGAAGGTCTCTTCGCTCCAGGACACGAAACCCTCGGGCGGCTTGCGGCGCTGGACTTTTCGCTGCTTCTTCGGGTCGTCGCCCGCCTTGGCGATCAGGCGCGCGTTCTCCACCTCGTGTTCGGGCGCCTGCACGACCACGGTGCCCATGGTGTCGTAGCCGGCGCGGCCCGCGCGTCCGGCGATCTGGTGGAACTCGCGTGCCTTGAGCCTGCGGGTGCGCACACCGTCGTACTTGGTGAGCCCGGTCAGCAGCACCGTGCGGATCGGCACGTTGATGCCGACGCCGAGGGTGTCTGTGCCGCACACCACCTTGAGCAGCCCGTCCTGGGCCAGTTTCTCCACGAGCCTGCGGTATTTGGGCAGCATGCCCGCGTGGTGCACGCCGATGCCGTGCCGGATCAGCCGGGACAGGGTCTTGCCGAAGCCCGCGGCGAAGCGGAACTCGCCGATGGCGGCGGCGATCGCGTCCTTCTCCGCGCGGGTGGCGAAATTCACGCTGGTCAGTGCCTGCGCGCGCTCCAGCGCGGCGGCCTGGGTGAAGTGCACGACATACACCGGTGCCTGGTTGGTGGTCACCAGCTCTTCGATGGTCTCGGTGATGGGGGTGCGCACGTACGAGAACATCAGCGGGACAGGGCGTTCGGTGCCCGCGACCACCGTGGTCGAGCGGCCGGTGCGGCGTTCGAGATCGGTCGCGAAGAAGTCGACCTCGCCCAGCGTCGCCGACATCAGCAGGAACTGCGCGCGCGGCAGTTCGATGATCGGCACCTGCCAGGCCCAGCCGCGATCGGGGTCGGCGTAGAAGTGGAACTCGTCCATGACGACCTGGCCGACCTCGGCGGCCGCGCCCTCGCGCAGCGCCAGATTCGCCAGGATCTCCGCGGTCGCGCAGATGATCGGGGCGTCGGCGTTGACGGCGGCGTCGCCGGTGACCATGCCGACGTTCTCGGCGCCGAACACCTCGCACAGCGCGAAGAACTTCTCGCTCACCAGCGCCTTGATGGGCGCGGTGTAGTAGCTGCGCTGCCCGTTGGCCATCGCGAACAGGTGCGCGCCGACCGCGACGAGGGACTTCCCGGAACCGGTCGGGGTGGCCAGGATGACATTGGACCCCGAGGCCAGCTCCATCAGCGCCTCGTCCTGCGCCGGATACAGGGTGGTGCCCTGCTCGTCGGCCCACGCCGCGAACGACTCGTAGAGCGCGTCGGCGTCGGTCCCGGGAATTTCGAGCAGGTCGGTCAGATCCACTCCGACCACCCTAGTGGGCGCGGCGGGCGTAGCCCTCGTCAGACCTGAGCAGTTCAGGCCTTGCCGTCGCCGGAGGTGTCGTCGTAACCGCCCTGTTCGGCCAGGAAGCGCTCGAACTCCGCGCCGAGCTCCTCGCCGCTGGGCAGTTCGCCGTCACCGGCCAGCAGGCTGGACTGGCGTTCCTGGGCGGTGACGAAGCTGTCGTACTGGCGTTCCAGCGCCGTGACGACCGTCTCGACCTCCTCGTTGCCCGCGATGTGCTCGGCGACCTGCTCGCGCACGCGCGCCGCGGCCTCGCCCAGCGCCGCCAGCGGCAGTTCCAGGCCCGTGTTGTCGGCGACGTTCTCCAGCAGGGTCTGCGCGGCCTCGGGGTAGTCGGTCTGGGCCAGGTAATGCGGCACGTGCACGGAGAACCCGAGCGACTCGTGCCCGTGCTGGGCCAGCCGGAACTCGAGCAGCGAGGACGCGCTGCCCGGCACCTGCAGCTCACCGGGCCAGCGCTGGTGCTCGCCGATCAGCGAGCGATCCGAGGAGTGCGCGGTCACGCCGAGCGGGCGGGTGTGCGGGATCGCCATCGGGATCGCGGACAGGCCGATCATGCGCCGCACCCCGAGCTGTTCGGCCAGCAGCCGCACCGCGGTGGTGAACTTCTCCCAGCGCAGGTCCGGTTCCAGGCCTGCCAGCAGCAGGAACGGGGTGCCCGCCGTGTCGCGCAGGGCCCACAGGTTCAGCTCGGGCTCGGCGTAGTCGGAGAAATGATCGGTCTTGAACGTCATCAGCGGACGGCGCGAGCGGTAGTCGAGCAGCTCGTCGACGTCGAAGGAGGCGACGAGCTCGGATTCGAGACTCTCGCGCAGATGGGTGGTCGCCAGGCGCACGGCATGACCGGCGTCGGTGAAACCCTCGAGGCCGTGCACCAGCACGGGGCCCGCACCGTCGTCCGACGACAGCTGCGGTGCCGGGAACTCCAGCTCGTACATGTGCGACTGATCATCCATCGCGTACTCCTTCCTGCGCGGTCCACCAACGCTCGCGGCGGGGGAGGCGTTCTCCATTGTCCCCCACGCGAGCAGACGCATCGCACACGGCCGGAGGACGGCTCGTCCTGCTGCACAACAGCCGCCGCTGCCTCGACATTCCCGCGCGGCGTGGCGGCGGCTCCCGGATCGGCCCGGTGGGGCACAGTGGGTGGTGTGAACGTGGCGGAAACGACACCGACCGGTACGGGCCCGCGCGCCCGGACGCGGCGGGTGCTCGGCTGTGCGGCGGTGGTCTCGGTCGTGGCGCTGGCCGGGTGCGGGCAGAGCATCAGCGGGACGCCGGTCGCCGAGAGCGCGCTGGCGGTACGGCACATCGACGGCGCGCTGGCCGATCTGCTGCCCGCTCCGCAGCAGTTCCCGGCCCGGTATCCGGCGGTGGTGCTGCCACCGCAGGCGGCGGCCGCTGCCGCCGGTGATCTCGACGGGGTCGGGGCGGGCGCCACCGTCAGCCCGGCCACCTGCACACCGCCCGACCCCGAGGCGGACGCCGAACCGGCGGCCGTCATGGTCGGTTCCGACGACGCGAGCCGCGCGACGCTGACCGTCGAGGTGTCCAGGACCGCGGAACAGTTCGCGCGGCTGCGGGACCGGCTCGGTGGGTGCGAGCAGATCCGCGTCGGCCGGGCTGGGGCGGAGTCGACCGTCACGACCGTGCTCGACAAGACCGTCCCGGCCGGCGCCGACGACGCGGTGTCGTTGCGGCGCACCGTGATTCCCGATGTGGGCGGGGCCGGGCTGACGCAGACGATGCAGACCTCGATCGGGCAGATCGGTGACGTGCGGATCACGGTGACGTCGATGACCTTCGGCGCCGGGCAGCCCGACGGCGCCGCCGTCGAGGAGATGTTCGCGACCGCCGTCCGCGGCGTGCGCGGCAGCTGAGGGCGTCTACCACGCGGCGGTGACAGATTCGGTGTGGCGGCATCGCTCGGACCGGGATCGTTCCACAGCCGCGGCATTGTCAACAGGGCGGGAGAAAGCCCAGGTCGCGCGTCGGGCGCCGGAGTAGGCGGCGGGCACGGTGGAGCCATGACACCGTCGACGAACTCCACCCGCCGCGCCAAGCGCACCGGACCCTTTCCCCGAGCGCTCACCTGCGCCGAATCGACCCCCGCCTACCCCGCCGACCTGCCACAGCCGCCCCTGCGGGTGCAGGACCCCGGCGAGCTGATCGCCGCGCTGCCCGCGATGCTCGGCTTCGTTCCCGAACGTTCGCTCGTCGTCGCTATCCTGCACGGGCCGGGACGCGGCGGCACCGCCGCGATCGAAGCAGTCGTGCGTTTCGATCTGGACGGGGTCTGCGATCCGCGGCGCATCGACCAGTTCACCGCGTGTGTGGGGTCGATCTGTGTGCGCGAACAGGCGACCGGAGTGCTGGCGATCTTCGTCGACGACCGTGCGCTATCCGGTGTGCCAGGGGCGCTGCGCGACGTGGCACTGCTCGATGCGCTCGGCGCGGCGGGAATCGCGGTACGCGGGGCCTGGTCGGCGCCCGCGATCGTGGCGGGCGCGCGGTTTCGCAGCCTGTTCGACCGGGCCGGCGGCGGTGTCGTCGGTGACCCGGCGGCCTCCCTGGTCGCGCTGTCGCACGTGCTCGACGGCAGGCAGATCCGCCGCTCACGCAGCGAGCTGACGGCCCTGGTCGTGCCCGACCGGCAGCTGTGCGCGCAGGTTTCGGCCCGGCTCGGCCCCGAGGTGGCGCGATATCGCGGCGAGCTGTCCGCCGCGATACGCGCCGGGAACGGCGTGGCGTTCCAGCGCCGCCGCCTGGAATGGGTGCTGTGGCAGATCGCCGACACGGCGTCCGGTGCGCCGCGGGCCGACCGCGAACTCGCGCGACTGGCCGCCACGCTGCGCGACCGGCCGATCCGCGACGCGATGTACGGCCTGGCGCTGGGTGATCACGCCGAGGCGGCCGAGCAGCTGTGGGCCCAGCTCGCGCGGGCGACACCCGGCACCGATCGCGCCGAAGCCGCGGCGCTGCTGGGATTCAGCGCCTACGTGCGCGGCGACGGGCCGTTCGCCGGTGTCGCCCTCACCGCCGCGGTGGAGGCCGATGCCGGCCATCCGATGGCGGTGCTGCTGGAGACCTCGCTGCAGAGCGGTCTGCGCCCGGAACGGCTGCGCAAACTCGCCCACTGCGGTCGGCAGATCGCCGCGGACCTCGGGGTCGACATCGGCCCGATCGACCTGTGACGCCGCCGATCTCGCCGCCGGATCAGCGGGCGCTGTGTGCCTTGTCGCCGAGCGAACGCAGGAAATCCCAGGCGTCGGTGACGATCTCGTCGAGATCGTTGTGCTCAGGCTGCCAGCCCAGCTCGGCGATCGCGCGGTCGCTCGAGGCGATGAGCACCGCCGGATCGCCCGCGCGGCGCGGCGCGTCGATCGCCTCGATCGGCAGGCCGGTCACCCGCTCACACGCCGAGATCACCTCGCGCACCGAGAAACCCGTGCCCGAACCGAGATTGAGGATCCGGTGGCTGCCCGGCTGCGACGAGGACAGCGCGAGCAGATGCGCCTGTGCCAGATCGCGGATGTGGATGTAGTCACGCACACACGTACCGTCCGGCGTCGGCCAGTCGGTGCCGTACACGGAGATGGCCTTGCGGTGGCCCAGCGCCACCTGCAACACGAGGGGGATCAGATGTGTTTCCACGACCCGGTTCTCGCCGAGACCGCCGTAGGCGCCCGCCACGTTGAAGTAGCGCAGGCTCGTCGCGGCCAGGCCGTGCGCCACCGCGTAGGAGGTGATGGCGTGATCGATGGCCAGCTTGCTCGCGCCGTAGGGATTGGTGGGGCGCGTGGGCGAGTCCTCGGTGATCGGCACCTGCTCGGGCTCGCCGTACACCGCGGCGGTGGAGGAGAACACCAGTCGCGGCGTCGCGGTCTCGCGGATCGCCTCGAGCAGCGTGAGGGTCTTCACCACATTGCCGTGCCAGTACTTCTCCGGCCGCTCCACCGACTCGCCGACCAGCGACTGCGCCGCGAAATGCAGGACACCGTCGAAGGATTCGGCACGCAGCAGCTCCGGCGCGGCGACCGCGATGTCACCGTCGACGAACCGGGCGCCCGCGGGGACACCGTCGGCGTTACCGGTCGAGAGGTCGTCGACGACGACCACCTCGTGGCCTTCCTCGAGCAGGACGGCGGCGCACACGCCACCCACGTAGCCGGCGCCGCCGGTGACCAGAAGTTTCACGAATCAGACCAGCCTCACCTGGACGGCATGCGCCATCTCTTCGGACAGTTCGAAACCGGTATGACCAGGCACCGTGATCAGCACCGCACCCGGCTTGGTCTCCACGGTGACACGCGCGTCGGGCACCACACCCGCCTCGCGCAGCCTGCCGATGACCTCCGGGTCGGTCTGGATGTGCTCGGCCAGCCTGCGGACCACCACGGCGTGCAGCGTGCCGTTGGGCAGGTCGGACAGGCGGACGAGCGTCTCCTCGGCGGCGGGGGAATCGCCGAGGCCGAGCTCGTCCAGGCCGGGGATGGGATTGCCGTAGGGCGAGGTGGTCGGGTGGTTGAGCACCTCGATCAGGCGCCGCTCCACCTCCTCGCTCATCACGTGCTCCCAGCGGCACGCCTCGGCGTGCACGTTCTCCCAGTCGAGGCCGATGATGTCGACCAGCAACCGCTCGGCGAGCCGGTGCTTGCGCATCACCGCGACAGCCATGGCGCGGCCCTTGTCGGTCAGCTCGAGATGGCGGTCGCCGGCGACGAGCAGCAGGCCGTCGCGTTCCATCCGCGCGACCGTCTGGCTCACCGTCGGACCGCTCTGCTCGAGCCGCTCGGCGATGCGCGCCCGCAGCGGCACCACGCCCTCTTCCTCGAGGTCGTAGATGGTACGGAGATACATCTCCGTGGTGTCGACCAGATCCTTCACCTGTTACCCCTTCGTCGGCACGAATTCTACCCACGCGCGAACGCCCGTCCGCCCGCCGGACCGGCGGCCCTATTTCTACTGCATTGCAACGCCACACGGGGCCCGCTGCTTCCGGCTAGCGTGGCGAGCATGGTCACGCCGTCGCGCAGCGCAGAGTCCGGGACCGTCGTGTGGACCGAGCGATTCCTCGGCTACACCTGGAGTCCCGAGCATCCGATGAAACCGGCGCGCTTGCAGTTCACCATGTCGCTGGCCGAAAGTCTGGGTGTCCTCGACGGTGTCGAGCCGCTGGCGCCCGCCGCGGCGACCGAGGCCGACCTCCTGCGGGTGCACAGCAGCTCCTATATCGAGGTGGTGCGACGGGCCGGTGACGGGCCGCCGACGCCCGAGGACACCGTGTACGGCCTGGGCACCGCCGACAATCCGCTCTTCCCGCACATGCACGAGGCGGCCTCGGTCATCGTGGGCGGCACTCTCGCCGCGGCCAGGGAGATCGCGGCGGGACGGACCCGGCGGGCGGTGAGCATCGCCGGTGGAATGCACCACGCCATGCCGGATTCGGCGGCAGGCTTCTGCATCTACAACGATGCCGCGATCGCGATCTCGTGGCTGCTCGATCACGGGTACGACCGCATCGCCTACCTCGATGTCGACGTCCACCACGGCGACGGCGTGCAGCGCGCCTTCTACGCCGATCCGCGGGTCCTCACGATCTCGCTGCACCAGCACCCGGCGACGCTGTGGCCCAATACCGGCTGGCCGACGGAGACCGGACTCGGCGCGGCGGAGGGCACCTCGATCAACCTGCCGCTACTTCCCGGCACCCGGGATGCCCAGTGGCTGCGCGGGTTCCACGCGGTGGTGCCCGGCGCGGTAGCGGCGTTCCGGCCGCAGATCATCGTCAGCCAATGCGGGGTGGACACCCATCGGGAAGACCCGCTGGCCGATCTCGAACTCACCGTGGACGGCCAGCGCGCGGCCTTCCTGGCCATGCGCGATCTGGCCGACCGTCATGCCGAAGGCCGGTGGCTGGCCATCGGCGGCGGCGGATACGGCGTGGTGCGGGTGGTGCCACGCGCCTGGACCCATCTGCTCGCCGCGGCGCTGGACCGGCCGCTGGCGCCGGAGACGCCGGTCCCGGCCGACTGGATCGACCAGGTACGCGCCGCGTCCCCGCGCGTGCGGCCGCCGACGAGCATGGGCGACGGGGGCGATACCGGCTACCGGCCGTGGGACGGTCCCGGCGGCACCCCCGAGATCGGCGACGCCGGGCAGATCCGTGCCCAGCGGGCGGTCGACACCGCCATCACCGCCACCCGGCGGGCGAGTTTCGGCCTGCTCGGCCTCGACCCGGAGGATCCTCGTGACTGAGCCCTTGCTGCCCGACACCCCCGATACGCCCGCGAATCCGCCTGCGCCACCGCAACACTGGTATGCCGACGTGCTCGCGGCCGACGGCGGTGTGGTCCGGGTGCGCCCGATCATTCCCGCCGACGCCGCGTCGCTGGCCGCGTTCCACACCGGGCTGTCGGATCGCACCCGCTATCTGCGCTATTTCGGTCCGTACCCGCAGATCTCGCCGAAGGACATGTATCGCACCACCCACGTGGACTATCACGACCGCGTGGGACTGGTCGCGCTGCTCGGCGACGCGATCATCGGCGTGGCCCGCTACGAGCTGCTCGACCGGCCCGGCGCGCGCGCGGCCGAGGTGGCCTTCGTCGTCGCCGACGAGCACCAGGGCCGCGGCCTGGGATCGGTGCTGCTCGAACACCTCGCGGGCGCGGCGGCCGAGAACGAGGTGGTCGCGTTCGTCGCGGAGGTGCTCGCCGAGAACGAGGCGATGATCACGGTGTTCCGGGACGCCGGCTACCAGCTGCAGCGCAGCCGCGACGGCGCCGAGGTGCACCTGGAGTTCGCCATCGACCCCACCGAAGCGCTGCGTACGGTCCGGGACGCGCGCGAGGCCGCCTCGGAGGCACGCAGTGTCGGCAATCTGCTCGCGCCCGGTTCGGTGGCGGTGATCGGCGCGTCGCCGGAGCGGACCAGGGTCGGCGGCGCGGTGCTGGCGAACCTGCTCGCCGGCGGGTTCAGCGGGCCGGTCTTCCCGGTGAACCCGAACCGGCGCTCGGTGCGGGGTGTGCGCGCCTACGCCACCGTGCGCGAGATTCCCGACGAGGTAGACCTGGCGGTGGTAGCCGTGCCGCCGGCGGCGATCGGGTCGGTCCTCGACGACTGCATGGCCAAGGGCGTGAAGGGCCTGGTGGTGCTGACCGCGGGCTTCGGGGAGACCGGTGCGGCCGGTCTGGCCGCCGAGGACGACCTGGTCGCCGCGGCCCGCGGTCACGGAATGCGGGTGGTCGGCCCCAGCGCCCTCGGCATCGCCAACACCGACCCCGCGGTCGGCCTCAACGCCACCCTCGCGCCGGTGCTGCCCGAGCGAGGCCGGATCGGCTTCTTCTGCCAGTCCGGCCCGCTCGGCGCGGCGATTCTCGGCGAGGCCGCGGCCCGCAACCTCGGCCTGTCGACCTTCGTCTCGGCGGGCAACCGCGCCGATGTCTCCGGCAACGATCTGCTGCAGTTCTGGGACACCGCCGCCGATACCGAGGTGATCCTGCTGTACCTGGAGAGCTTCGGTAACCCGCGCAAGTTCTCCCGGCTGGCCCGGCGGGTGGCGCGGGGCAAGCCGATCGTCGCGGTGAGCAGCGGCAGGCTCGCCGCGGGCGCCGACATGGATCGCACGGTGGTGCGTGACCTGTTCGCCCAGGCCGGGATCATCCAGGTGGACTCCATCTCCGAACTGTTCGACTGCGCCGCGCTGCTGGCCTGTCAGCCACTGCCACGAGGCCCTCGGGTGGCGGTGGTCGGCAACAGTGCCGCGCTGAACTGGCTGGCCATCGATGCCGCGCACAGCGAGGGCCTGGGCGTGCACCGGCCGGTGACCGCCGTCGACCGTGGGCCGGGCGCCCGGCCGACCGAGCGCCGCCGCGGCCACGCGCCGGGCGACCTGCGCGAGTCGCAGGGGCGCGAGGAGCCGCCCGCCCACAACCCGGCAGCCGTGCAGAC
>NZ_JBHXMY010000153.1:0-8938 GCF_042720195.1 Nocardia sp. NPDC058497
CCGCTCGCCCCCCCCGCTCGGGCGCGCCCCCCCTCCGGGCTCCCCCAGCCCCCCCCGCCCCCCCCGCGCCCGCGGGCCCGCCCCCCGGAACCTGGGGTGCGGCGGCCTAGTTCGGGCGGCCGACCTCGTAGGTGCCGTCGTCCTTGGTGATCTTGACGGTGACATTCTTCGCCTCACCGCTGACCTTCAGGTCGCAGCTGAAGGTCGCGTCGACCTTCACTTCCTGACCCGACGGGCACGACACGTCGGTCACGTCGGCGATGCCATAGGAGTCCTTCAGCACGCGCGCGACGCCGTCCTGCACCGCGGCATTGTCGAGTTCGTCGGAGGAGAACACGAACAGGAGCAGGGCGACGACGGCGGCGAGCACCAGCACGCCTGCCGCGGCGAGGCCGATCACCAGCCCCTTGCCCTTGCCACCGGAGGCCGGCTGCAGCGGGGGCTGCTGGCCCCACTGCTGCTGCGGCTGCTGCCCCCACTGCTGCGCGGGCTGCTGCTGGCCCCACTGCTGTCCGGCGTTGCTTCCCTGGGCATTCCAGTCCTGCGGCGGCGGCTGGGTCTGACCCCACTGCTGCTGCGGGCCGGTCGGCTGCTGCGGCACCCCACCCTGCTGCGGCTGCTGCCCCCACTGCGGCTGCTGGCCAGGCTGCTGGGGCGGCTGCTGTCCCCACTGCTGCTGCGGCTGGTGTGCGTTGGGGTCACCCCAGTGCTGGGTGGGCTGGGCCTGCTGCGGCTGCTGCGGTGGCTGTGCCGCTCCACCCCAGTGCTGGGTGGGACCGGCGCCACCGGCCCCTTGCTGACCTCCCCAGTGCTGGGTGGGATCGTTGCTTCCCTCCCCTGGGCCGTTCGGTCCGTACGGGCCGCTCATCCACTCGCCTCCACTCGCATCGTTGTACATACGGTAGCCCCCCGCGCCAGGCCAGCCGCTTTCGCACGACTCCGCCATCACGGTCGGTACGCCAGGAAATCAAATCACAGACGTATCGACTACGCGGCGTCCACCGCGACGACACCCCGCCGGACGGCGCGCACGGCCTTGGCCGCGGTGGCCGCGATCTCGGGATCGTCGGCGGTGTTGTGAATCTGGTCGAGCAGGTCGATGACCTGCCTGCACCAGCGCACGAAATCACCGGCCGACAGCGGCGTGCCCTGATCACCACTGGCCAGCAACGCCTCGGCCAATGCGTCGCCACGGGCCCACTTGTAGACACCGGTGACGAAGCCGAGGTCGGGTTCGCGGGTCGGCGGCAGCTTGTGCCGTGCCTCGTCGGCACGCAGCTGCGTCCACACCTCGATGGTGGCGCCGACCGCCCTGCGGATCGGTTCGGTCGGGCCGGACGCGGTGAGGAACCCGCCCTCCTGGCGCGACTCGTAGACCAGCGTGGACACCACCGCGGCGAGCTCGGCCGGGCCGAGTCCGCGCCACAGCCCCTGCCGCAGCACCTCGGCGACGACCAGGTCGCTCTCGGCGTAGATCCGGGCCAGGCGCCTGCCGTCGGCGGTCACTTCACCGCGCTCGACGAACCCGCGTTCCTCGAGCAGCCCGACGATCCGGTCGAAGGTGCGCGCCAGCGAATTCGTCGTCGCGGCAACCTTCTGGCGCATCGTCTCGGTCTCGCGCGCGAGCCGGGCGTAGCGCTCGCCGGTGCGGTTGAGCTGTTCCCGGTCGGGCCGGGTGTGCGCCGGGTGCGAGCGCAGGCTGCGGCGCAGGGTCGAGAGTTCGCGGTCCTCGCCCGCGCGGGTGTGGTCGTTGCGCCTGCGCCTGCCCGGCGCGGAGATGCCGGTGCCGCGCAGCGCCGAGGCGAGGTCGCGGCGGATGCGGGCGGTCCGGTGGTCGACGCGCCGCGGCAACCGCATGTGGCCGAGCGCTTCGGCGGGGACGGGGAAGTCGGCCGCCGAGACCCGGCCCGCCCAGTGGTCTTCGGTGAGCACCAGCGGACGCGGGTCGCCGGGGGTCTGGTCCGGTTCCAGGATCACCGCCAGCCCGGCGCGCCTGCCCGACGGGATCGCCACCACGTCACCGCGGCGCAGTTCGATCAGCGCCTTCACCGCGGCGCCGCGCCGGTCGGCCCTGCCCTGCTGCTGGATCTCGCGCTCGCGCTGCTTGATCCGCTCGCGCAACAACAGGTACTCCATGAACCCGCCGTCGACGCCGCCGAGCTGGCTCTCCAGCTTGCGCATCGCGCC
Organism: Nocardia sp. NPDC058497; assembly: GCF_042720195.1. Lineage (NCBI taxonomy): Bacteria > Bacillati > Actinomycetota > Actinomycetes > Mycobacteriales > Nocardiaceae > Nocardia > Nocardia sp. NPDC058497. The sequence goes on from NZ_JBHXMY010000153.1 coordinate 2,188, forward strand.
CTGATTGCGTTCGATGCCGCGCACCAGCCCCACCACCGAGCGGTCGGCCTGGAACTGGGCGAAGGACCGCTCGAGCAGCGCCCGCGCCTCCTGCGCGCCCATCCGGTCGATCAGGTTGATCGACATGTTGTAGCCCGGCCGGAACGAACTGCGCAGCGGATAGGTGCGGGTGGAGGCCAGGCCGGCGACCGCACTGGTGTCGACCTCGGGCTGCCACAGCACCACCGCGTGACCCTCGATGTCGATGCCGCGCCTGCCCGCACGCCCGGTGAGCTGCGTGTACTCGCCGGGGGTCAGCTCGGCGTGGGATTCACCGTTGAACTTCACCAGGCGCTCGAGCACGACGGTCCGCGCGGGCATGTTGATGCCCAGTGCCAGGGTCTCGGTGGCGAATACCGCGCGCACCAGGCCCTTGACGAACAGTTCCTCCACGGTGTGCCGGAACGCGGGCAGCATGCCCGCGTGGTGCGCGGCCAGTCCGCGGTGCAGCGCCTCGCGCCACTCCCAGTAGCCGAGCACTTCCAGATCACCCTTGGGCAGGTCGCCGGTGTGCTTCTCGATGATCTCGTCGATCTGTTCGGCCTCGTCCGGCCTGCTCAGGTCGAGTCGTGCCCGCAGGCACTGCGCCAGCGCGCCGTCGCAACCGGCGCGGCTGAAGATGAACGTGATCGCGGGCAGCAGGCCTTCCTCGTCGAGGCGGGCCAGCACCTCCGGACGCGGCAGCGGCCGGAAGTTGCCGCGCGCGCCACGACCGCGCGGGCCGCCGTAGCCCTGCATCCGGTCGGCGGCTTCGCGCTGGCGGATGAACCGCACGAGGTCTTCGTCGACCAGCACCTTCTGGTCGCTGGATTTCGTGTCGAACAGGTCGAACATGCGCCTGCCGACCATCACGTGCTGCCACAGCGGCACCGGCCTGGTCTCGTCGACCACTACCGCGGTGTCGCCGCGCACGGTCTCCATCCACGCGCCGAACTCCTCGGCGTTGGACACCGTCGCCGACAGGCTCACCAGCCGCACGTCCGGCGACAGATGCAGGATGACTTCCTCCCACACCGCGCCGCGGAACCGGTCGGCCAGGTAGTGCACCTCGTCCATCACCACATAGGACAGTCCACGCAGCGAATCCGAGGACGCGTAGAGCATGTTGCGCAGCACCTCGGTGGTCATTACCACCACCGGTGCGTCGGGGTTGATCGACTGGTCACCGGTGAGCAGGCCGACGCTGTCGCGGCCGTAGCGTGCGGTCAGGTCGGCGAACTTCTGGTTCGACAGCGCCTTGATCGGCGTGGTGTAGAAGCATTTGCCGCCCGAGGCCAGCGCCATGTGGACCGCGAATTCGCCGACGATCGTCTTGCCCGCGCCGGTCGGGGCGCAGACGAGCACGCTGTGCCCGTCTTCCAGCGCCGCGCAGGCGGTCCGCTGGAAGGGGTCCAGATCGAAAGAGATTGCGCTGGCGAACTGCGCCAACTCGTTGGCCCGCGCGGGAGAATCGGTCACCCGTCAGAGCGTATCGGAGTAGTCCGACACCGGACGGGTGGTTTTCTCCGGGTCGGCGACGGGGTCGGCGGGCCGGACGGGTTCCGGGGTGTCCAGCGGCGAGGCTTCCTCGTCCGAGAGCGCGCCCCAGCCCTCGTTCGCCGCGCGGCGGGCCCGGCGGGCGTCGTTGAAGCGAGCGAACTGCACCGCCAGCTCGAACAGGACCGTCAGCGCGATGGCCAGCGCCAGCATCGAGAACGGATCCTGCGGCGTCACGATCGCGGCGAAGACGAACAGGCCGAAGATGATGCCGCGCCGCCACGCCTTGAGTTTGACGTAGGGCAGCACGCCGACCAGGTTCAGCCCGATGATCACCAGTGGCGTCTCGAAGCTGACGCCGAAGATGATCAGCAACTGGATGATGAAGCCGAAGTACTGGGTACCGCTGAGCGCGGTGATCTGGACGTTGTCACCGATGGTCAACAGGAACGACAACGCGTGCGAGACGACAACGTAGGCCAGCACCGCGCCCGTCACGAACAGCACCGTGCCCGAGACCACGAACCCGACCGCGTACTTGCGCTCCTTCGCGTACAGGCCGGGGGTGATGAACGCCCACAGCTGATACAGCCAGAACGGCGCCGCCATGACCACGCCGGCGGTGAAGCCGACCTTCAAGCGCAACATGAACTGCTCGAACGGCGCGGTCGCCAGCAGGCGGCAGGCGCCGTCGGGGCTCAGGCTCGCGCGCGCCGATTCCGGCAGCGAACAGTAGGGCCCGCGCAGGATCTCGCCCAGGCTCTCGATGCCGAAGAGGGAATGCGCGTACCAGAAGAAGCCGAGCAGCGTGGTGACCGCGATCGCGGCCAGCGCCAGCAACAGCCGGGTGCGCAGTTCCTGCAGGTGCTCGACCAACGACATGGTGCCGTCGGGATTCGTCCTGCGCTTGCTGCGCCGTGGATCGAACGGAATGCGCATGGTGGGTGGTGGCCTCTAACCCTCGATGTCGGCGGTTGCTCGCGAAACAGCACTCAGCCCCGGAGCGTCATCCGCGCTCCGGGGTGAACTCCGAGGTCAGACCGACTTCTGGCCCGGCTGCGGTTCGACGATCGGGGTCTGCGCCTGCGGGGCGGACGCGGGCAGCTGCTGCTGCGGCGCCTGCGGGGCGGGCGGATTGGCCTGCGTGGCCGACTCCGACTGCATCTGGCCGACCTCGCTCTTGAAGATCCGCAGAGACCGGCCGAGACCGCGCGCCGCGTCCGGCAGCCGCTTCGCGCCGAAGAGCAGGACGAACAGCAACGCGATGATCAGCAGGTGCGTCCAGCTGAACGTGCCCATTATCAGATACCTCCAAAGACTGTGGTGATTACCGATGCTACCTGCACTGCGGCGGTGGTGACCGGTCACCCGCGGCGGTGTTCGCCACGCGTTCAACCCTGCGCAGCGCCCGCCGCCCCGGTCAGCTCCGCGAACAGCCGGCTTCCGCTGAAGCGTCGGGTGTCCCCGGATTCGGCGTTGCGGATCAGCTCGGTCAGCCTGCGGTTGACCGGCGTCGGGCACCCGACCATCTCGCCGAGCCGCACGATTTCACCGCACAGCCACGCGATTTCCGTGCGCCTGCCCAGGGCGAGGTCGTCGGCCATGGACGAGCGGGCGAGCGGGTCGATGGCCAGTACCCGGCCGAACACCCGGCGGAAGATCGGGTCGGGCACGCGCAGCAGATGCACCATCAGCTCGGGCGGTACCGGCGTCAGCTGGGCGGGCCGAATTCGCGCAGTGTTCATCACCGCGAGCGCTTCGGCCTGGGTGAGCGCGAGGCAGCGCCGGTAGTCGCGCTCGGCGAGTTCTTCGCGCAGCGGACGCCCCGAGAGCGCGTTGATCGGGTTGTTCAGGTTGAGCAGCAGCTTGGCCCACTGCACCGGGCGCAGGTCGCGATGGCGGCGCAGCGGCAGGCCCGCGGCCCGGAAGCGCTCGGCGAACCGGTCGACCACCGGGTCGTCCTGGATCGCCACGACGCCGTCGCTGGCCCGGTGGAAACGGCCGTGACCGCGGTGCACGACGTTGAACATCACCATGCCCGCCAGCACGATGCTGGTGGGCAGGATCTCCCGGATGAGGGTGTCGTTGCCGATGCCGTTCTGCAGGCTCACCACCGGGGTGCCGGGGCGCAGCCTGCCCGCGACGGTCCTGGTGACGGCCACGGTGGCGGCGGATTTCACGGTGACCAGGACGAGGTCGGCCAGTTCCGGTTCGTCCGGTTCCAGGGCCAGCCCGAAGCGGTCGGGCGGGACATCGGTCACGCCGCCGTCGAGGTCGGTCAGCTGCAGACCGTGCTCGGCGATGTCGTCGAGGATGCGCTGACGCCCGACGAAGATCACTTCCATGCCCGCCGCGGCCAGATGACCGCCGATGAAGACGCCGATGCTGCCCGCGCCGAGGACCAGTACTCGCTGGTTCACGCGGGTTCGGTCTCCCCTGGCAGTCCGGCGGCCGCGTACGCGGCCAGTGCCGCGTCGGCCCGGTCACGCACCGCCGCCACCAGCTCCGGTGGTCCGAGCACGGTCACGCCCGTGCCGAAGCCGAGCAGCAGTCGTGCCATCCAGTCCGCGGTCGCGAACCGCATGCCCGCCTCGATGCTGCCGTCGGGCCTGGACTGGATGCGGTGCATCGGGTACTGGTCGAGCACCCAGGCGTAGTCGGCGCGGATCCGCAGCCGGGCCAGCGGCACGTCGGGATCGTCCTGGAACAGGTCGAGGGCGGCCGCGTCGGCGGCGGCGTGACTCGGCGGACGGGCGGGTTCGTCGAGTTCGGTGGCGTCCTCGATCCGGTCGAACCGGAACAGCCGGACGCCCTCGGCCTGCCTGCACCAGGCTTGCAGGTAGCTGTTGTTGTCGACCAGCACCACCCGGATCGGGTCGACGATCCGTTCGGACACCTCGTCGCGGCTGGCCGAGTAGTAGACCAGGCGCACGGCGCGGGTGTCGGCGAGCGCGGCGCGCACGGTGGCGACGACCGGCTGCTCGACGGGCACGTCGACCGGCTTGCCGGTGACGACGGCGTCGCTGCTGGCGATGGCCGATTCGATCTTGGCGATCGCGGCGTGCGCGGCGGTCGGGTCGACCATGCCCGGCATCTCCACGATCGAGCGCAGCGCCACCAGCAGCGCGGTTGCCTCGGTGGAGGTCAGTCGCAGCGGCCTTTCGATGCCCGCGGAGAAGGTGACCTCGATGCTCTCCTCGGAGAACGACAGGTCGATCAGGTCGCCGGGCCCGTAGCCGGGCAGCCCGCACATCCACAGCTGATTGAGGTCGCTCATCAGCTGCTTGGTGGTTACGCCCAGCTCGGCGGCGGCCTCGGCCGCGCTGATGCCCGGGTGCGCGAGCAGGTACGGCACCATGTTCAACAGGCGCGAAAGACGTAGGGACAGGCGCGAACTCACGACGCCACCTCCGTGTGGTCGAGTACCGACCGTAGCCGGTTCATCACGTCTGCGCGCAGTTCCGGTGGATCCAGCACGAGCACGTCGGGACCGAGGCCCGTGATCAGCCGGGCCACCCAGTCGCGCGAGCGGACCGGGACTTCCACGACCGAGCCGTCGCGGCCGCCGAGTTCCCTGGTGCCGACCTCGGTGCCGATGCGGCGCAGCTCGCGTCCACGGCCCTTGGCGACCCACACGGTGGCCGATCCGGTGACGGGCGCGTCACCGGTGACCCGGTCGACGATGGCGCGCAGATCCGCGTCCTCGGGTTTGCGGACCGCGTTGTGCGGACCGTACGGGGTGACCTCGCCGCCGATGCGGGACAGCCGGAAGGTCCGCACGGCATCGCGCTCGCGGTCGTGTCCGACCAGGTACCAGCGCCCGTGCCGGGTGACCACACCCCACGGCTCGACGTCACGGGTGACGAAGGGATCGGTGACGGCGCTGTGGTGCCCGAAGCGCACGGCTTGCCCGGCGTCGATCGCGGCGAGCAGCTCGCGCAGCACCGGTTCCGAGCCGCGGGTGCGGGCCGGTACCGCGGGCACCGACACCCCGACGTTCTCGGTTTCGACGGTGACGCCTGCCGCGCGCAGCTTCAGCAGCGCGCCCTCGGCGGCGCTCGCGAGTTCCGGCGACGCCCACATCTGCACGGCGACCGCGACCGCGGCCGCTTCCTCGCTGGACAGGTCGATGTCGGGCAGTTCGTAGGCGTCCCGGTTGATCCGGTAGCCCTCGAGTGTCGAGAACCGCCCCACCGGACCGACTTCCAGCGGAATGCCCAGATCGCGCAGTTCGTTCTTGTCGCGCTCGAACATCCGGCTGAACGCCTCGTCGGTCGCGGAGTCCTCGTAACCGGCCACGCTGGCGCGAATGCGCTCCGCGCTCAGGAACTGCCGGGTCGACAGCAGCGCGATGACCAGATTCATCAGCCGCTCGACCTTGGATATCGCCACGCGATAGAGGGTAATGGTCGCGCTGTGTTCGCGGCGCGTCGGCGCATGGTTGGCGGCCTGGCGGGGCGGCATGATGTTCCGGGTACCCGTAGCGAAAGGATCACCATGCTTGTCGCGTTCTCCGTGGCGCCCAGTGGCGCAGCCAAGGCCGACGGGTCGGTCGGGGAAGCCGTGGCGGCGGCGGTGCGCGTGGTGCGTGCCTCGGGGCTGCCCCACCGCACCGATGCGATGTTCACCACGATCGAGGGTGACTGGGACGAGGTGATGGCCGTGGTGAAGGCGGCATGCGACGCGATTCTCGCGGTCGCGCCGCGGTGCAGTCTCGTGCTCAAAGCCGATCTGCGGCCGGGCGTCACCGACATGCTCACCGCGAAAGTGGAGACGGTCGAGCGCTATCTGGCCGACGACCGCTAACGACCGGCGACACGATCAGGTGTCGCCGGTCGGCGTGGTCAGCTCAGGTAGCGGACAATGGCGTCGGCCACGCAGGCCGGCCGTTCGGCGCCCTCGAGTTCGACCGCGACGCGCCGGTGCACCTGCACGCCGCCGGGCACCTCGGTGACCTCGGTGAGCGCGACCCGGCCGCGGATCCGGCTGCCCACCGGGACCGGCGTCAGGAAGCGGACCCGGTCCAGGCCGTAGTTGATCGCGGCGCTCGCGGCGCTGACGGTCATCACCTGCTGGGTGATCGGCACGATCAGCGACAGGGTGAGGAAGCCGTGCGCGATGGTCGTGCCGTACAGGCCCGCGGCCGCTCTTACCGGGTCGACGTGGATCCACAGGTTATAACCCGTGGCGTCGGCGAAACGGTCGAGGGCGCACACGTAGCTAGGTGTTAAAACAC
>NZ_JBHXMY010000153.1:8948-11660 GCF_042720195.1 Nocardia sp. NPDC058497
GGAATGTATATGTTTATAAGTCACAGTGATTTATTACGGTATGTTGGGATCGGTGTTTTTTAAAAGAGACCGGGGCCCCAGTTCGGTCCCGGCTGCCGCGCGCAGGGCATCGAAATCGGCGAAATCCGTTGTCATGCCACTCCTCCGAATCGACGGCGCAGTTCGCGCTCGAGCACTGTGTGGGTGGGGCCGAGCGGGAGTTCGGAGACGAACTCGACGCGGCGCGGGTACTTGTATCCGGCGACCTGTTCCTTGCCGAACTCGATGACGTCCTGCTCGGTCAGCTCACCGTCCGGTACGACGACGGCCACGATCTCCTCACCGTAATGCTCATCGGGCACCCCGATCACGGCGACCTGCGCGATCCTCGGGTGCCGCACCAGCGCCGCCTCGACCTCGGTGGGGTACACGTCGAATCCGCCGCGCAGGATCATCTCTGTGATCCGGTCGACGATCCGCACCCGGCCGGTCTCGTCGCGCGTGCCCAGATCACCGGTGCGGAACCACCCGTCGACCACCGCCGCCGCGGCCGCTTCCGGCCTTCCCGTGTACCCGCTGAACACGGTGTGCCCGCGCACCACCACCTCCCCGGTCTCCCCCACCGGCAGCAACACGATCCGGTCGGTGATCGCGGGGTCGGCGATCTCCACGTCGACACCCCACACAGGATGCCCGACGGTGCCGGCCTCAGCACGGGCAGTAGGGCACCGAGGGCGATGCCGTCGCGGTGGATCTCGTTGGCGTCGAAGGTGTACGGCGGCCGGCGCGCCGCCGTAGCGGCCGAACGGCGTGCGGACGCCGTCGACCAGGTACGCGGGGCTCGTCACAAGCCCATGTCCTTGGCGATGATCATCTTCATCACCTCGCTGGTGCCGCCGTAGATGCGGTTCACCCGGTTGTCGGCGTACAACCGGGCCACCGGGTACTCGTTGATGTAGCCGTAGCCGCCGTGCAACTGCAGGCAGCGATCGATCACCCGCGAGGCCACCTCGGTGCAGAACAGCTTCGCCGAGGCGGCGTCGGCCGGGGTGAGTTCGCCGCGGTCGAGGGCGTCGAGCGCACGGTCGACCACGGCTTCGGCGGCGTCGACCTCGGCACGGCAGGCGGCCAGCTCGAACTTGGTGTTCTGGAAGTGCGAGACAGCCTGACCGAAAACGGTGCGTCCCTTGGTGTATTCGAGGGCGAACCGGATGGCGGACTTGGCCTGGGCGTAGGCGCCGACCGCGATGGACAGCCGCTCCTGCGGCAGGTTCTGTCCGAGGTAGCCGAAACCCCGATGCGGTTCGCCGAGCAGATCGGTGACCGGCACCCGCACGTCGGTGAACGACAGTTCGGCGGTGTCGGACACCTTCAGGCCGAGCTTGTCGAGCTTGCGGCCGACGGTGTACCCCGGCGACTTCGTGTCGACAACGAACAGCGAAATACCGTGGCGGCGATCGGCATCCGACGGCGGAGCCGTCCGGGCGCAGACGATCACCCGATCGGCGTGCACCCCGCCGGTGATGAACGTCTTCGCACCGTTGAGCACATAGTGCGTACCGTCTTCCGACAGCTGCGCGGTGGTGCGCATGCCCGCCAGATCCGATCCGGTACCCGGCTCGGTCATCGCGATGGCGAACATGATCTCCCCGGACACGAAACCCGGCAGCCACCGCTGCTTCTGCTCGTCGGTCGCGAGGTTCTTCAGATAGGGAAGACACAGGCCGACGTGCACACCCGAACCGCCGAAAGACACACCGGCACGGGCGGTTTCCTCCATGAGGATCGCCTGGAACTTGAACGAGTCGATCCCGGCGCCGCCATACTCCTCGGGCACCTCGATGCCGAAGACACCCAGATCAGCCAGGCTGCGATAGAACTCGCGTGGCACGATGCCGGCCTCGTACCACTGCTCGTACACGGGAACGACCTGCGATTCGATGAACGCGCGCGCCGTCTTGCGGAACGCCTCGTGCTCATCGGTGAAAACTGTGCGCTGCATGATGATCTCCGGAAATCTCTAGAGACGGCGTCCGCCGTCGACATACACGGTCTGGCCGGTGACGAACCCGGCATCGTCGGAGGCGAGGAACGCGACCACATTGGCGATGTCGTCGGGGGTTCCGACCCGGCGCAGCGGCGTGATCTCGGCCGTCTTCGCCTGCAGCTCTTCGGCGCTCACTCCCATCCGTGCCGCAGTGGCGGCGGTCATCTCGGTGGCGATAAAGCCGGGAGCCACCGCGTTGACGCGGATGCCGAACGGGCCCAGTTCCATGGCCAGGGTGCGGGTCAGCCCCTGGATGCCCGCCTTGGCCGCGGCGTAGTTGGCCTGCCCGCGATTACCCAGCGCCGACACGCTCGAGGTGTTGACGATCGCGCCACCACCACGTTCCACCATGTGCTTCTGGGCGGCCTTGCTGCACAGGAAGGCGCCGCGCAGGTGCACCGCCATGACGGTGTCCCAGTCGTCCACCGACATCTTGAACAGCAGGTTGTCGCGCAGCACGCCCGCGTTGTTCACCAGCACGTCCAGCGAGCCGAGGTCGGCGACGGTGCGCGCCACCGCGTCGGCCACCGAAGCTTCCTCGGCGACATCGCAGCCGACGCCGATGGCGGTGCCGCCCGCCGCATTGATCTTCCCGGCGGTCAGGACAGCGGCGTCGGCGGGGGGATCCACCACGGCGGCGGGGGAACCGGCCGGGGGCGCGCGGGGGGGGGGGGGGGGGGGTTGAG
>NZ_JBHXMY010000154.1:0-11483 GCF_042720195.1 Nocardia sp. NPDC058497
TGCTCTGAGTCTACACAACACGCCCCGACTTCCCCTATTGAGACCTATCGGCGCGATTTTCAACTTTCTGCGCGGTGGTGGACGGAATCGCGGGTGGCGACTCGGCTGCTGCCGAGGTGGGCCGATGAGGTGACACGGTGCGCGGTTACCCGCGTGGGGGTGCTGCTCGAGGCAGCATGGGGCGCGGCGGAGTGGGTGAACCGGGTGGCAGGGAAGGTGTGTGGGCGGGTGCGTGCAGCGGTGCCGGGGCAGGTCAGGTGGCGGGCGGGCTGGGGTGTGGCGGCGGGGTTGTTCGTCGCCGTGTTCGTGCTGGTGCCCGCGACATTCGCGGTGCAGGACGCGTGGGAGGTGCCGGTGCCGCGGACGATCGCGTTCGCGGAGATCGAGCCGATCCGGACCTCGTACTGGCTCAGCTGGGCGCTGACCCTGGCCGCGCTGCTGACCCCGACGCTGTTGCTGGCGCTGCTCCCGGCGGCCCGGATGATCGCGCTCGGCTATCTGCTGACCACCACCGCGACCGGGTTCGTGCTGTGCGCGACCACGGTGGGTCTGGCGTTCAGCGGCCTCGATCCGGCGTGACCTGGGTCAGCGCGAACTCCTCGGACAGGTTGTCGATGACCGAGCCGTGGATCTGCCGGTGCTCGTTGGCCAGCGCGGTGGTGGTGCAGATGCCGAACGCGCCCTCGGCGTCGTAGAGGACCGCGGCGCCCGCGGCGATGCCGTCGTCGCTGAGATGCGATTCCGCCTCGATGCCCATCTCGAGCCCGATCGGCATGCGCGAGAACGTGATCGAGACGTCGGTGTTGATGAACCCGATGCCCTCGGTGCCCCAGTTGGTGACCAGACTGGTCTGTTCCCCGGCCATGGCGGCGAAGCAGAACGGGGAGGACTCCTCGCCCGCGACCACGGGGATATTGCGCACCCACTTGCGTTTCCGGGCGTCGTTCTGGTGCTCGGTCATCTTCATCGACCACCCGTTGCCGTCACTGCCGAACAGGTGCATGGCCTCGTCGACGGTGGCGAGCGCGTCGCGCGGCGGCAGCGGCCGTTCCCGCTCGGGCCGCCACACCTCGCCCGGCGGCTGGGTCGACCGCTTCAGCAGCAGCGCGCTGCCCCGGGCGACCGGTTCACCGCCGGACCGCAGCACGATCGCCACCGCGCGGACCCGCTTGCCGTCGCGGACCAGCTCACTGTCGACGGTCAGCGGCACAGCGGGCACCGCGCGGTGCAGGTCGACGGTCAGCCGGGCGGGCGCGAACCCGTCGGCGCAGTAGCGCGCCTCGACTTCCCTGGCGATCAGCCCGCACACCGGCGGCCCGGACAGCGTGCTCGGGGCCCACAGGCTCATGGAGAACCGGGTGGGCTGGAAAACGCCGTCGTCCTGCGTGAAGTACGCCGGAGAAGTGCTCATTGCGACCCTCTTCTGCCCTGCGGCCGGCACCCTGGTGCCGTGGTGCGCCCACGCACCACGATCAGAGTAGAACGCGTTCTAGTTTTCCGGCAAGTCGGGCAGCTCAGGCGCGCTGCCTACCGCCACGCTGCGGAATGTAGGCGTCGATCGCCGCGCCGCTGATCTGCCTGCGCTCGTTGGCGACGGCCGATACGGTGCAGACACCGAATTCGCCGTCCGCGTCGTAGAGCACGGCCGAGCCCGCGGCGATGCCGTCGTAGCTGAGGTGATTGCCCGCCTCGATGCCCATCTCCGGGCCGATCGGCAACCGGGCGAAGGTGATCGAGACATCGGTGTTGATGAACCCGATCCCCGCGGTGCCCCAGTTCGTCACCAGGCTGGCCTGCTCGCCCGCCATGGCGGCGAAGACGAACGGCGAACCGGCTTCCCCGGCCACCACCGGGATCCCGCGGACCCACTTGCGTTTGCGGGTGTCGTTCTCGTGGCGGGAGATCTCGACGGACCAGCCGTCGCCGGACCCGTCACTGTCGAACAGGTGCACGGTGGGCGCGACCGAGGCCAGCAGTTCCGCCGGCGGCAGTGGCGGCTGCCGGATCTCGCGCCACACCTCCCCCGGCGGCTGCGCCGACCGTTTCAGCAGCACCGCCGAGGCCCGCGCGACCACCCGGCCGTCGGCGCGCAGCACCGCCTGTGCCGCGCGGACCCGGTTGCCGTCGCGGGTCGGCTCGCTGTCCACGGTCAGCGGGACGGCGGGCACCGGCTGATGCAGGTCGACGGTGAACCGGGCCGGCACGAATTCGCCGGTGCGGTACCGGTTCTCGATCTCGCGGGCGAGCAGTCCGCACACCGGCGGGCCGGACAGGATCCCGTCGGCCCACAGGCTCCGTCCCCACGACGTCGGCGTGTACACCTCGCCGTGGCGCCGGAAATACGCGGCGGACTGCTCGGCGCTCACTCGAGCTCGCCCTCGGTCTCGAGGTAGATCTGGCGCAGCTTGTCCAGGGTCTCGGTCTCGGGGTGCTCCCACAGTTTGCGCTCGGCGGCTTCCAGGAGGCGCTCGGCGATGCCGTGCAGGGCCCAGGGGTTGGACTGCTCCATGAACTTGCGGTTCACGTCGTCGAAGACGTAACTCTCGGAGAGCTTCTCGTACATCCAGTCGGCGACCACATTGGTGGTGGCGTCGTAGCCGAACAGGTAGTCGACGGTGGCGGCCATCTCGAAGGCGCCCTTGTAACCGTGGCGGCGCATCGCCTCGAGCCAGCGCGGGTTGACCACGCGGGCGCGGAAGACGCGGGCGGTCTCCTCCGAGAGCGTGCGGGTGCGCACGGCGTCGGGGCGGGTGGAGTCGCCGATGTAGGCCTCGGGGTTCTTGCCGGTCAGCGCGCGCACGGTGGCGACCATGCCGCCGTGGTACTGGAAGTAGTCGTCGGAGTCTGCGATGTCGTGTTCGCGGGTGTCGGTGTTCTTGGCGGCCACCGCGATTCGCTTGTAGGCGGTGCGCATGTCGTCGGCGGCGGGGGCGCCGTCGAGGTCGCGACCGTAGGCGTAGCCACCCCAGGTGGTGTACACCTGCGCGAGGTCGTCGTCGGTGCGCCAGCTCTTGGAGTCGATGAGCTGCAGCAGGCCCGCGCCGTAGGTGCCCGGCTTGGAACCGAAGATGCGGGTGGTGGCGCGGCGGGCGTCGCCGTGCTCGGCCAGATCCGACTGGGCGTGCGCGCGAACATAATTCGACTCGGCGGGCTCGTCGAGCTCGGCGACGAGGCGGACGGCGTCGTCGAGCAGGGCGAGCACGTGCGGGAAGGCGTCGCGGAAGAAGCCGGAGATGCGCACGGTGACATCGATGCGCGGGCGGGCGAGTTCGTCGAGGGGGATCACCGCCAGGGAAGTGACGCGGCGGCTGGCCTCGTCCCACACCGGCCGCACACCCAGGAGCGCGAAGACTTCGGCGATGTCGTCGCCGGAGGTGCGCATGGCCGAGGTGCCCCACACCGACAGGCCCACCGACTTCGGGTATTCGCCGTGGTCGGCGAGGTAGCGCGCCAGCAGCGATTCCGCCATGGCCTGGCCGGTCTCCCAGGCCAGTCGGGACGGGACGGCCTTGGGGTCGACGGAGTAGAAGTTGCGGCCGGTGGGCAGCACGTTGATCAGGCCGCGCAGCGGGGATCCGCTGGGTCCGGCGGGGATGAAGCCGCCGTCGAGGGCGTGCAGGACGCGGGCGATCTCGATGCTGGTCTCGCGCAGGCGGGGCACGACTTCCGAGGCGGCGAAGCGCAGGACCGTCTTCACCGCGTCGAGGCGCGCGGTCTCGTCGGCCGACAGCACACCATCGTCCGTGACACTGTCGTCGGCCGCATTCGCAGCGACGCCTTCGTCCGCACGCGTGGCAGCCGCGTCGCGGACTCCCCCGGCGAGGATCGCGGTGGCGTAGCCGCCGACCAGCGTGTCGACGGTTTCCGCCGACCAGTCCGTCGCCTGCAGGGCGCCGAGCAGCTCGCGGGCGCGGGCCTCCACGACGTCGACCCGCTCGCGGGCTTCGTCACCGGCTTCGCTGAGCCCCAATGCTTCGCGCAGGCCGGGCACGTTCTGCTCGCCGCCCCACAGCTGGCGGGCGCGCAGCATGGCCAGCACCAGGTCCAGTTCCATCTCGCCCTCGGGCGCCTGGCCGAGGATGTGCAGGCCGTCGCGGATCTGCACGTCCTTGATCTCGCACAGCCAGCCGTCGACGTGCAGCAGCATGTCGTCGAAGACGTCTTCCTCGGGGCGTTCGGCCAGGCCGAGGTCGTGGTCCATCTTGGCGGCGCGCATCAGCGTCCAGATCTGCTGGCGGATGGCGGGCAGTTTGGCCGGGTCGAGGGCGGAGATGTTGGCGTGCTCGTCGAGCAACTGCTCGAGCCGGGAGATGTCGCCGTAGGTCTCGGCGCGCGCCATCGGCGGGATCAGGTGGTCGACCAGGGTGGCGTGCGCGCGGCGCTTGGCCTGGGTGCCCTCGCCCGGGTCGTTGACCAGGAACGGGTAGATCAGCGGCAGGTCACCGAGCGCGGCGTCGGTGCCGCAGGAGGCGGACATGCCAAGGGTCTTGCCGGGCAGCCATTCCAGGTTGCCGTGCTTGCCGAGGTGCACCATCGCGTCGGCGCCGAAACCGTCGGGCGCGGACAGCCAGCGGTAGGCGGCCAGGTAGTGGTGGCTGGGCGGCAGGTCGGGGTCGTGGTAGATGGCGACGGGGTTCTCGCCGAACCCGCGGGGCGGCTGCACCATCAGCACCACATTGCCGAAACGCAGTGCCGCGATGACGATCTCGCCGTTCGGGTCGGCGGAGCGGTCGACGTACAGTTCGCCCGGCGGCGGACCCCACGCCTCGACCACGGCCTCGCGCAGGTCCTCGGGCAGGGACTCGAACCATCGGGTGTAGGTGGCGGCGCCGATGCGGATCGGGTTGCCCTCCAGCTGTTCGGCGGTGAGCCAGTCCGGGTCCTGGCCGCCCGCGGCGATCAGGGCGTGGATCAGGGTGTCACCGTCGCGTTCCACGAGGCCCGGGATCTCCCCGAGATCGCCGAGATCGTAACCGGCGGTGTGCAATTCGGTGAGCAGGCGGATCGCGCTTGCCGGGGTGTCGAGACCGACGGCGTTGCCGATGCGGGCGTGCTTGGTCGGGTAGGCCGAGAGCATGATCGCGATCCGCTTGTCGGCGGCCGGGATGTGGCGCAGGCGGGCGTGGCGCACGGCGATGCCCGCGACCCGGGCCGCGCGTTCCGGATCGGGAACGTAGGTCGACAGGCCGTCGGCGTCGAATTCCTTGAACGAGAACGGGACCGTGATGATGCGGCCGTCGAACTCCGGCACCGCGACCTGGGTGGCGACGTCGAGCGGCGAGAGGCCGTCGTCATTGGCCTCCCACTGCGCGCGACCGCTGGTCAGGCACAGGCCCTGCAGGATCGGCACGTCGAGGGCGGCCAGCGCGGCCACATCCCAGGCCTCGTCGTCGCCACCGGCCGAGGCGGTGGCCGGCTTGCTGCCGCCTGCCGCGAGGACCGTCACGACGAGGGCGTCGGCGCGGCCGAGCAGGGCGAGCAGTTCCGGTTCCGCGGTACGCAGCGAGGCACAGTAGACGGGCAGTGCGCGGGCGCCCTTGGCCTCGATCGCCGTGCACAGTGCGTCGATGTAGCCGGTGTTGCCGGCGAGGTGCTGGGCGCGGTAGTAGACGACGGCGACGGTCGGGGCGTGCGGTTCGAGGATGCGGGCGGTGCGGTCGAGCTCACCCCAGGTCGGCAGTTCCACGGGCGGTTCGAAGCCGTGGCCGGTGAGCAGGACCGTGTCGGAGAGGAAGTTGTGCAGCTCGCGCAGGTTGTCCGCGCCACCGGCGGCGAGGTAGTTGTGCGCGTCGGCCGCGACGCCAACCGGGACGGTCGAGCACTCCATCAGTTCCGCGTCGGGGGCGATCTCGCCGCCGAGCGCCACCATCGGCACCCCGCTGGCCCGCACCGCGTCCAGGCCGTCTTCCCAGGCGCGCTTGCCGCCGAGGATTCGCACGATCACCAGATCGGCGCCGTCGAGCAACTCCGGCAGATCCTCGACCAGCAACCGGGCGGGATTGCCCCACCGGTAGTCGGCGCCGCTCGCGCGCGCGCTCAGCAGATCGGTGTCGGAGGTGGACAGCAGCAGGATCACAGGGTGTGGCCTTCCTCGGGTGACGCGCCCAGCGGGATGCGGTGTGGTGCTCGCCGGAGAGGGTCTGGCTGTTCACAGTGGCGCGACCGCACCGGATTTCCACCGGTTTCCTCGACGCCCGCCGAGCATCCCGATCGTACTGTCCGCCCTCAGACCGCAACTTTCCAGCCCGCGTGCAACGACTGGACACACGATCACCACGCTCTGGTGCGAGCAACGCCCGAGAGGCGGCCTGCACTGGAGCGTGGTGATCTTGATCAGCGCGGCGGGTGGCGTTGTCCCGGTCGGCGGGTTGGGCGCGGTAGGCGTGTGCCGTGGTACGCGCGGTCAGTGGGTGGGGCGGCGGGTGGAGTCGTTGGCGGCGATGGCTGCGGCGACTTCGGTGACGGCAGTACGGATCACGGCGCCGTAGGTGTCGTCCGGCAGGGTGTGCAGGCGCTCGCGGGCGGCGTCGATGTGGCGGGTGGCGGCGGGGAAGGCGCCGAGGCGGCGGAAATTGTCGGCGAGGTTGAGGTGCAGGGAGGGGTAGAAGCCGGCGACCTGGAGGGCGGCGTGGTGGTCGTGCAGGCGGGCGTCGGTGAGGGCGTCGGCGGCGTCGAGGGCACGGACGTCCCAGACGAGGGCTTCGGCCGGGTCGTCGTAGGTGTCGGCCAGATAGTGGGCGAGGGTGCAGCGGTGCAGTGGGTCGCCTGCTACGCCGATGTCGGTCCAGACCTCGAGCAGGGTGGTGCGGGCGCGGTCCGGGTCGCCGGTGCGAAAGTCGGTGACGCCCTGGGTGATTCGGTCCATGATCGGGTCGGCGGTGGTCATCGGGAGGTCTCCTCGGTGTCGGGGCGGCAGGGCATGGCCAAGGTCAACTGGTCGCCGTCGGCGGCGGAACGGATACGGGCGGGCAGGTCGGGGGCGATGAGGTCGAGCATCACGTCGGGGCCGACAGCGCCTGCGACGGCGGTATAGAGGGTGATGACGGCGAAATGGATCGTCATCCCGGGGCCGGTGACGGTCGCGGGATGACGTGGCGCGACCTTTCCCTCTGCGGTGCGCACCTCCCCTGCCGGATCGATACGCAGGGTGATCGTTGGCGAGCCGGTCCGCTCGAGCGCATCCAGCAGTTCGGTCCTGTTCAGGACAACGCGGGTGACGACGGCGGGCAGCGCCGCGAGCATCGCGCGGTAGTCGGGAAAATCGTCGGCCGCGTTGCGGCATCGTCGCCGATCCGGGCCGAGCGCGTCTGCCCTACCGTTCTCGGCCGGCGTCGTGCCTGCTGTCTCGGCCGGGTCGCCGGAGGTGAGCTCGACGTGCGTGGAGCCGGGCCGGATCGCGACCGTGTGCTGACGGCGTAGCCAGGATGCGGCGGCGCGCAGGTCGTCGGCGTCGACCGTCGCGGTCCACTCCTTGGTGGTCGCGTGAGCAGTCCGCAGGCTCCGGGTGGCCAGGCGGTAGCGGTCGGTGGCGGTGAGGATCAGTTCCTGTGCGCGTGCCTCTAGGTGAATGCTGTTGAGTACCGGCATATCTGGATCTATCACCGTCGCGGTCGCGATCTGGTCGACGGCGGCCGCCAGCATCGGCCCTCGCATCCATACGGCGCTGTCAGCGAGCGGTTCCACGTCGGTCTTCCTGTCTGCGCCGGTCGCCGACGCCAGACCCGTAGCGGGGAGCGGACCGACGTGCATTGCGGCGCGGGCCGCGTCGGCGGCGGAGCGCACCGCTTGCAGTTGGCGGTCCAGGTCGGCGAGGTGGGCGTCGACCAGTTCCGCGGCTCGGGCCGGGTCGTGCTCGGCGAGGACTGCCACGACCGCGGGGAGCGGCATGTCGACGGCGCGCAGGTGGTGGATCAGCTGGGCGGTGTCGGTCTGGTCGGGGGCGTAGTAGCGGTAGCCGGTGATCTCGTCGACCGCGGCGGGGACGAGGACGCCCGCGTCGGCGTAGAAGCGCAGGGCGCTGGCGCTCAGACCGCAGGTACGGGCGAAGGCGCCGATGGTGAGCAGCTCGGATTCGGACACCGGCTCATCATCGGGGTTCGAGTGGCTCGAAGGTCAAGCCGATGCGAATCCGGCCCGCGCTTCGCCGCGACGGCGGAGCCCGCTCAGTCCGATAGGCGGCGTCGAGATCGGTGCCGCCGCACGGTCAGTCGCGACGGGTGCCCGCGGCGAGCATCTCCGGGGAGCCGGTGCCGAGGTTGCGGTACACGTTGGCGACCACCATCTGGCCGAGGGCGTTGTTGCCGACGCCGCCGATGACCGCGCCGATACCGGCCGGGATCAGGGTGCCGAACAGCAGCAGCGTCCGTTTGACGAGGTAGTTGACGAGGAAGCGCTTGGCCGGTGAGTCCGGCATGCTCGCCAGGCCGGGGATGTGGTCGGTGACGACCGAGATCCACCGGCCGGTCTTGTGTCCCGCGGTCTGGTCGAGCAGCTTGGTGCCCGCGTCCCCGAGGACCACCTTCGACACCAGGTGCGCGCGGCGGGAGTCGGCGGGGTCGAGGTCGTAGGCCGCGGCGGCGCCGACGGACAGCACCGAGGACGCCTCGAGGAATACGACGGTGTCGACGCCGGTCGCGGCCAGACCCAGCAGCGTGCCGACACCGGGCACGGCGGCGGTGAGCCCGACCACGACACCGCTGGTGGTGACGACGACCAGGTATTGGCGGGACAGCCGCCGCAGCGTCTCCACCGGCGCGTCGCCCGGATGCCTGCGTTCGAGCCAGTCGACATAGCGGCCCACCGCGGCGGTTTGCGCGTGCGCGGCCTTGTCCAGTGCGGGAACGACACGCTTGTCCACGAATTCACGCAGCATGCGGCGACCTCTCCTGTCGGCGATCGACCTGGCGAACGATTCCCGCTCACCCTAGGCGACGCGGCCCGGCAATGCCTCGCGCAACCGCCCGCATCGGCGGTCGTAGGCTGGACGGATCATGACCAGGAGCACTCCCGATTCTTGCCCCGGTGTCCTGCGACTGCACCAGGCCGCCGACGGGCCGCTGGCACGAATCCGGGTGCCCGGCGGCAGGCTCGAACCCGAGCAGCTGCAGGCACTCGCCGACGCGTCCGTCGAACTGTGCAACGGCCACCTCGAACTGACCTCCCGCGGCAATATCCAGCTGCGGCAGGTGCGCGACGCCGCCGCGCTCGCCGATCGGCTCGACGCCGCCGGTCTGCTGCCGAGCCGCACCCACGAGCGGGTCCGCAATATCGTCGCCTCACCGCTGTCCGGCCGGGTCGGCGGCTGGGCGGATGTGCACGGGCTCGCCGTCGGCCTCGACGCGGGTCTGCGCGCGGATCCTCGGCTGGCGGACCTTCCGGGGCGGGTGCTGTTCACGCTCGACGACGGTCGCGGCGATGTGAGCACGCTGCGCGGCGACATCGGCATCCAGGCCGTCGGGGCGGACGAGTTCGCGCTCCTGCTCGCCGGCGCCGACACCGGCGTGCGGGTGACGGCGAGCGAAGCGATCGACGTGATGCTCGACGCGGCGCGTGGCTTCCTCGATCTGCGCGGCACCGGTGACGACGGGCAGTGGCGGTTGCACGAGATCCCCGGCGGCGCCGAGCGCGTCACCGAGACCCTGGACCGCTCCCCCACCGGTGAACGGCTGAAACTCGGTGCGACACACACCGTTCCGATCGGCTGGCTGGATCAGGACAACGGCCTGGTCAGCCTCGGCGCCGGCGTGCCGCTGGGCACCCTGCCCGCGCGGACCGCGGAATTCCTCGCGGCTGTCGAACGGCCCGTCTATGTCACCCCGTGGCGCAGCCTGGTGATCACCGATCTCGACGAGGGTCCCGCCGAAACCGTGGTGCGGGTGCTGGCGCCGATGGGCCTGATCTTCGACGCGCAGTCGCCGTGGTTGCAGGTCAGCGCCTGCGCGGGCCGGCCAGGGTGCGCCAAGTCGCTCACCGATGTCCGCGCCGACCTCGCCGGCGCGGTCGACTCCGATCGCGTCCTGCCCGGCGAACCGGGCACGGCCGAGATGATCGTGCCCGCCGAGGACATCACCGTGGCGGGCCGCCAGCACTGGTCCGGCTGTGAGCGCCGCTGTGGCCGTCCCACCGGGCCGGTCACCGATGTCGTCGCCACACCCGACGGCTACCGCATCGATCCGTCGTGATCGCGCGCCTGCTGGGCGGTTGTCCCGCAGGGAAATTCGATCGACCCTGTCGGTGCCGGCTCGTACGCTGACCTTCTCATCACGAGGGGGTTTTCATGTCCACACTGCAGGTGACGGCCGAGCGGCTCGTCGTCCTTCCACATCCGAACGCCGATCGGCTCGAGCTCGCCCAGGTCGGGTTGTACCGGGCCGTCGTGGCCAAAGGCCAGTTCGCGACCGGTGATCACGCGCTCTACATTCCGGAGCAGGCCGTCCTGCCCGAGGAGCTGATCGCCGAACTCGGCCTGACCGGGAAACTGGCCGGGTCGCAGCGCAATCGGGTGAAGGCGGTGCGGTTGCGCGGGGAGGTGTCGCAGGGCATCGTGTGCACGCCCGCTGCGCTGAGCGGGGTGGATCTGGCGGCGGCCGCGGTCGAGCGCGCCGACTTCGCCGAGCGGCTCGGGATCATCAAATGGGTTCCGCCCGTTCCGGTCTCGATGTCCGGACAGGTCGAGCCTGCCCCGGATCTGGTGCGGTGGATCGACGTCGAGAACATCAAACGCTTTCCGGATATCTTCCCCGCCGGGGAGCCGGTGGTGGCCACGGAGAAGATCCACGGCACCGCCTGCCTGCTCACCCACGTGCGGGCTGACGACCGGATCCTGGTGTCCTCCAAGGGTGTCGGTGGGAAGTCGCTCTCGCTGACACCGTCGGAGGGCAACCTGTACTGGCGGGCGATCCGCACACACGGACTCGACGAGGCCGCCAGGAAGATCGCCACCGCGCTCGACGCCGACCGGGTCGGGCTGTTCGGTGAGGTCTACGGCGCGGGGGTGCAGGACCTGCACTACGGCGCCTCGGCCGCCCACGACGAGTCGCTGGGCTTCGGCCTGTTCGACATCGCGGTGGATCGCGGCGGCGAGCCAGTGCGCTGGCTCGATCACCACGAGATCGGCACGCTGCTCGGCGAACTCGGCGTCACAGTGCCGCGGGTCCCGGTCCTCTACGAGGGCCCCTACGACGCGGAGTTGCTGCTGACCCTGGCCGAGGGCACCGAGACCGTCAGCGGTGCGGGCGCGAACATCCGGGAGGGCCTGGTGGTCCGCCCGGCCACCGAGCGGCAGTCGCCGGTGCTCGGCGGGCGGGCGATCGGCAAGATCGTCTCCAACGCGTACCTGCTGCGCGATGGCGGCACCGAGTTCGAGTGAGCCGACGGCCCAGGCCGGCGGGGGCGGCCCCCCCCCGACGGCCCCACCGAGACCCGCCGCCCCGCCCCCCGCCCCCGCCCCCCCCCGCACCCCCACCGCACACGCGCGCGAGCGC
>NZ_JBHXMY010000155.1:0-11407 GCF_042720195.1 Nocardia sp. NPDC058497
GACCAGTGAACTGATCAGGGGCTCTTCTGTGTCTCAACCAACACGTCGGGGTGACAGGATTTGAACCTGCGACCTCTTCGTCCCGAACGAAGCGCGCTACCAAGCTGCGCCACACCCCGTGAGGCGAACCTGAAGTAGCTTACAACGAGGTGATGTGTATTGTTAAACCGGCTGGTCAGGGGGCTAGTTCAGGGCGCGGATGGAGCTGAAGATGCGCTTGGCGGTGGCGGGATCGATGGCGTCGGCGACACCGGTGTCGGCGATCATGACCATGACGAAGCTGCCGTCCTTGGCGCCTTTGAACGCGTAGGTGTAGATGGAGAAGGTGGGGGCGCAGCCGGGCTTGGGGTTGGGGACGGTGCCGGTGGTTTCGGTGAACATGCCCTCGGTCTTGCCGTCGATCGACTTCAGCGGCTGGGCGGGGCCGGGGGTGCCGGTGGAGCCCTTGTAGGCCAGGGGAGCGGCCTTGGTGCCGAGCTCGGCGCCCGCCGCGGCGTGGTCGGCCTGCTTGGAGCCGGTGAGCAGCGACATGGTGCGGGTGGAGCCGGGGCAGTAGTCGCGGCCGTCGGTGGCGTAGCCCTTGCCGATGACGGAGTCACCGGGCGGTTCGCCGACGCCGCCGATGGTGGTCTCGGTGGCGACCTTCCCGCTCGGCGGCACGTCGTAGGCGGCGCCGCGGTCGGGGGAGGCGACCACCTGGTAGCCCTCGATGAGCGGCTTGCGGTCGGACGCGGCGCCCGTCGGTGCCGGTGTGGTGGAACTGGGCTTGGGCTTGCTCGACGAGGGCGGTGCGCCGGTGGTGGTGAGGGCGCTGACCATCGACGGGGTGGTGCCCCCGCCCGCGGTGGTGGTCGGGGAGTCGTCGCCGCGGGTCAGCGCGACCGCGGTGATGCCACCACCGACCAGCAGGACCGCGGCGAGACCCGCGGCCGTCCAGATCGCCGCCTTACCACCGGATTTCGGGCCAGGCGGCATCGGCTGACCATAGGGCTGCTGACCATAGTGCTGGTTGCCGAACTGTTCGAGCGGCGGAATCTCGCCGTACTGCTGCTGCGGCTGCTGCCAGGCCGCCCCACCGAGCACCGTCGGATCGGACTGCCCCCACTGCTGAGCTGGATTCGGCTGCCCCACAGCGGGATTCCACGGCTGCTGGTTGGGTACCTGACCCGCACTCCATTGCGGCTGGCCGGCGGAGACGGCAGGCGGCGCACCCCACTGCTGGCCCGGAACCTGCTGACCGGCAGGGGGATTCGAACCCGGCCACTGCGCGTTCGGGGCACCCAACTGAGTGGCATCGGCCTGGCCGGGCTGCCACGGTTGTGGCGAACCGGGCTGCGCGGCTGAAGGATTCGCGCCATGCCACGGTGCTGGGGGATTGTGCAGCTGCGTCGCATCAGCCTGCCCGGGCTGCGCGGTGGGGGCACTTGGATCAGGCCAGGGCGCGGCGGGGTTGCGCAGCTGGGTCGCGTCGGCCTGGCCGGGCTGCCACGGCTGAGGCGAACCGAATTGTCCGGCAGGAGGATTCGCGCCGGGCCAGGGCGGGGGCTCAGTGGGATTGCGCAGCTGCGTGGCATCGGCTTGACCCGGCTGCTGGGCACCCGGCTGGCCGGCAGGAGGACTGCCCGCGTCCCACTGCTGCGGACCCGCCGGTGTCCACGGCGTCGGATCGGGCAGACCCGGCAGCGGCCCCGAACCGTCCCAGCGCAGGGTCGGCGGGAGACCGGTGCTGCCGGGCGTCCACACCGCGGTCGGGTCGGGTGCGCCCGGATTCGGCTGTCCCGCGGCGGGATCCCCCGGCGCGGGCGCGCCCGGCGGCGGGTTCACCGCGTCGGGACGCTGCCATTGCGCGTCGGGCTGGTGCGGCGCACCGGACCCACCGAATACGGTCGGGTCGTTGCGCCTGTCGTCGGATCCACTGCTCACGGTCATTCCCCTACTGACAAGAGTCGTTCGGGGCAGACCCTAGCGGGCGACGGCCTCCGATGCCGACACGCCATGGCCGGTATCGGCCGACGGCCGCTTCGGCGGGGCGCCGACCAGCGTCAGCAGCGTGGCCTCCGGGCGGCAGCAGAATCGGTAGGGCGCCCACGGTGAGGTGCCGATGCCCGCCGAGACGTGCAGCTGGGTGTGCTCGCCCCACTGGGAGGCGCCCTTGACCCGGGACTTGTCGATGCCGCAGTTGGTCACGAGCGCGCCGTAACCGGGGACGACCAGCTGTCCACCGTGCGTGTGCCCTGCCAGCACCAGGTCGTAGCCGTCCTCGGCGAACCGGTCGAGCACCCGAGGCTCCGGCGAGTGGGTGACACCGATGCTCAGCTGCGCGAGCTGGTTCGGCGCACCGGCGACGGTGTCGTAGCGATCGCGCTGCAGATGCGGGTCGTCGACGCCGGCGCTGGCGATGCGGATGCCCGCCACTTCCAGGTCGCGACGGGTGTGGGTCAGGTCGAGCCAGCCGCGTTCGGTGAACGCCGCGCGCAGATCCTGCCAGGGCAGCGGGTCACCGTAAACGCGGCGATGATCCTTCTTGAAATACTTCAGCGGATTCTTCGGCACCGGCGCGAAATAGTCGTTGGAACCGAACACGAACAGGCCGGGACGGGCCAGCAGCGCACCGAGGGATTGCACAACGGCGGGCACGGCCTTGGGGTGGGAAAGATTGTCGCCGGTATTCACGACCAGGTCGGGTTCGAGCCGGTCGAGTTCGCGCAGCCACTGCTGTTTGAGCTGCTGGCCCGGCATCATGTGCAGGTCGCTGACGTGCAGAATGCGCAAGGTCGGCGAGCCGGGCGCGAGAACAGGCATGGTCGCTTCGCGCAGGACGAACGCGTTCCGTTCGATCAGCGTGGCGTATCCGATGCCGGCGACGGCGGCCCCGGCGGCTCCCAACGCGGTTCGGCGGACAGCGGACGTCGAGATAACGGGCATTTGCCCAGCATAGGCGACCCCCTCCCGGAACGGCGCGTGTGTTTCCGCACAAACGGTCGGAATTTCATCCGCGATGAAAATGTGATGGGACTGGAGGAGGCCGAACAGCTAGCGTGAGGCGCATGTCGGAACTGAAATCGCAACTGCGCGCGGATATGACCGCCGCACTGAAAGCCAAGGACACTCTGCGCCTGTCGACCCTGCGGATGCTGCTCGCCGCGATCCAGAACGCCGAGGTCGCCGGAGCGCAGGCGAAGGAACTCTCCGATGCCGAGGTCGTCGCCGTCTTGCAGAAGGAAGCCAAGAAGCGCAACGAGTCGGCCGTGATCTACGAGCAGAACGGGCGTGGCGAACTGGCCGCGAACGAGCGCGCCGAGGAAGAGATCATCGATCAGTACCTGCCGACCCAGCTGACCGAGGCCGAGGTGGCCCAGGTCGCCGACACCGCGATCGCGCAGGTGGCCGAGGAGATCGGTGAGCGGCCGGGGATGAAGCAGATGGGTCAGGTCATGAAGGCGGCCACCGCCCTCGCCGAGGGCAAGGCCGACGGTTCGCGGCTGTCGGCGGCGGTCAAAGCGCGCCTGTAGACCCGCGCGACAACGAACAGGGCCGCCGTCCGAAGTGGACGGCGGCCCTGTTTCGCTACTACCGCGGCACCGGGATCGGGATCGGTGGCAGACGCGGGATCTGCGGGAGGCCGGGGATCACCGGCGCGGGTGCGGAGGCCGGCGGCGCTGTGACCGGCGCCGGCACCCGCACCGAGCCGTCGCTGATGTAGATCGTGACGACCGAGCCGGGGACAGCCGAGCCGTTCGGCGAGCTGCCCATCACGGTGCCCTTGGCCTGCGAGCCGGGACTGGTCACCGCGGACACCTGGAACCCGGCGCCGGACAGGATCGAGGTGGCCTCGCCCTGCGACTTGCCCGCTACATCGGGGACCTGGGAGTTGTTCGCGCCGCGGACGTACTTGTCGTCCACCGGCGGCAGGGCCGGCGGCGGGTACCGGTCGAGTATCGGCTTGATGGCATTGAACCAGGTGCGGGCCGGTTCGTTACCGCCGAACAGGCCGGCGGCGTTGCTGGCTCCACAGTTACGCAACGGGAACGAGCAGATCTCGCCGGGCGTCGGGCTGTCGCCGTAGACATAGACCGCGGATGCCAGCGAGTTGGTGAAGCCGACGAACGCCGAGGAGCGGTGGCTTTCGGTGGTCCCCGTCTTGCCGGACATCGGCGCCGCCCAGCCGGCGGCTCGTGCGGCGCTCGCCGCGGTACCGCTGATGTCGTCCTTGCTCATCGCGTTCGCCAGGGTGTTGGCGAGACCGGGATCGACCACCTGTTCACACGCCTGCTGGGTGAGCGGGACGGTCTTGCCCTGCCGGTCGACGACCTCCTGGATCGGCGACGGCGGGCACCACTTGCCACCGGAGGCGAGCGTCGCGGCGACATTCGACAGCTCGAGCGGGTTGATCGCGAACGGGCCGAGGGTGAACGAACCCATGTTGTTGTTCTTGATGTGGTCGGCCAGGCTCGTGTTGCCGTGGCCGGAGGTGCCCGGCTTGGTGTAGGCGCGCATGCCGAGCCGCACCGCCATGTCCACCGCGGCCTCGACGCCGACGTCCTGGATCATCTTGACGAAGGTGGTGTTCGGCGAAGTCGCCAGCGCGTCGGTGACCGACATCGACCCCGGGTAGGCGCCCGCGTTCTTCACGCACCACGAGTCGGCCGGGCAGCCCGGCGAGTTCGAGTAGCCCATGCCCCTGGCCGCGTAGGTGCCCGGTACGTCCACCTGGGCGGCGATACCGAGGCCCTTCTCCATCGCGGCGGCGGTGGTGAACAGCTTGAAGATCGAGCCCGCACCGTCACCGGCCATCGAGTAAGGCTGGCCGAGCAGCGTCTCGTTGGCGTCGCGGTTGAGGCCGTATGTGCGGCTCGACGCCATCGCGAGGACGTGGTGCGAATCCTGACCGGGTGCGATCACCGACATGACCTCGGCGATGTTGTCGAGGTTGGGGTCGGCCTGCTCGTTCACCGAGCGCTTCACCGAGTCCTGCAGCACGGGATCGAGGGTGGTCTTGATCAGGTAGCCGCCCTTGTCGACCTGCTCGCGGCTGATGCCCGACTCGGCCAGGTACTGCAGCGCGTAATCGCAGTAGAAGCCCCTGTCGTTGGCGGCGATGCAGCCGCGCGGCAGGCCCTTCGGCTCGGGCAGCACGCCGAGCGGTTCGGACTTGGCCTTGCGGAATTCCTCGGCGCGGTGCGGGATGTTCTGGATCAGGGTGTCGAGCACGGTGTTGCGGCGATCGGTGACGCCCTGGAGGTTGGTGTAGGGGTTCAGCTTGGAGCTGGACTGCACCATGCCGGCCAGCATCGCCGACTGGGTCATGGTCAGCTCGGCGGCGTCGACGCCGAAGTAGGTCTGCGCCGCGTCCTGGATGCCGTAGGAACCGTTGCCGAAGGGCACCAGATTCAGGTAGCGGGTGAGGATCTCGTCCTTGCTCAGCTCGCGGTCGAGCGTGAGCGCCATCCTGATCTCGCGCAGCTTGCGCGCGGGGGTGGTCTCGATCGCGGCGCGGCGTTCGGCGTCGGTCTTCGCGACGACGAGCAGGTTGAAGTTCTTCACGTACTGCTGGTCGAGCGTCGAGGCGCCCTGCTGGACCTCGCCGGAGGAGGTGTTGGTCAGGAACGCGCGCAGTGTGCCCTGCCAGTCGACGCCCTTGTGGTCGGCGAAGCGCTTGTCCTCGATGGACACGATCGCCAGCTTCATGTTGTTGGAGATGCGATCGCTCGGCACCTCGAAGCGGCGTTGCTCGTATAGCCAGGCGATGGGCGCGCCGCTCGCGTCGACCATGGTCGAGACGGCCGGGACCGTGCCCTCCACCAGTTCGGCTGAGACGTTGTCGACGGCATCGGCGGCTCGGTTGGAGATGAACCCGAATCCACCGGCCAAGGGGAACAACAGCCCGGCGACTAGCACGGAGGCCAGCGCGCAGCTGCCGGCCAGCCTCGCGAGCGTTTGAGTGATCGGCACCTGCCCAGAGTAAGGGGTGGGGTGGCGGGGTTCACGGTTGTGCTGCTCGACGGGGAATGTCCGGCCGGTGCCGGGCGGCTTGCTCGGGCGTGTCAACAAAATGATCACATCGGCGTGTCGCGCCCGGCCACGCCGGTGAACAGCAGGACTACCCGGTCGGAGACCGATTTGAATGGACGGCCGTACCAAAAAATCGGGGGCTGGTCTTGCGCAAGCGCCATACCTTTACCTAGATTGAGAACCCAGTGTGATAGAGCTAACACTCAAAGTGGAATGTGGTGCGGACCGCAGCGGTAGTTGGGTTGCTGTGATCCGCGCTCGCGATTCTGGAGCGCCGCACAACGGTGTTCGGACTGCAAAGGGGCACATCAAATGCACATCACAACCCCCATCGCTCGACTGGATGTAGAGCAGGCCGAGGCAAGGATCGCTTGGGTTGCCCAGGCGCGATGCAAGGAAGTGGACCCTGATCAGCTGTTCGTCCGTGGTGCGGCGCAGCGCAAGGCGGCAACGATCTGCCGTCATTGCCCGGTGTTGATGCAGTGTGGCGCCGATGCGCTGGACAACCGGGTCGAGTTCGGAGTGTGGGGCGGGATGACCGAGCGGCAGCGGCGTGCGCTGCTCAAGCAGCATCCCGATGTGACGTCGTGGGCCGACTTCTTCCAGGCGCAGCGACAGCATCAGGTGGCCATCTAGCAGGCGAGACCGGACCGTTATCACAAACGGCGCCGAGACCGCTGGGTTTGCGGAATCGGCGCCGTTGACGGGTGTTACGAGAATGTAATCAATAGCTGAACCGTCTGACTCAGGCGGAGGCGGGCTTGCCCGCCAGCTGGTCGCCGACCGCGCGCAAAGCGTCCAAGTCGGAGACCTCGAACGGCAACGCGGTGACCGAAACGATCGGAACCCGCGGATGGGCGCCGGTGAAGCGATGCAGCAACCGCTGCTCCCGCTTCGCCGTCGCCACCCGCTCGGCGTGGATGCGCAGCACCGACGCGGTCAGCGGGTCCGAATCAGCGAGCTGATCGGCGGCGGTCAGCGCGTGATCGCCGGACAGCCCCGACAACGCGGGATGCGTCCGGTTCAGCACGAGACCGGCCAGCGGCATCCGCTCGGTGGAGAGCCGGTCGACGAAGAACGACGCCTCGCGCAGCGCGTCGGGTTCGGGCGCGGCGACCACCAGGAAGTGGGTGCCCGGCTTCGACAGCATCGCGAAGGTCCGCTCGGCCCGCTCCTGGAAACCGCCGAACAGCGACTCCAGCGACTGCAGGAACGTCGAGGCGTCCTTGAGCATCTGCCCGCCGACGATGGTCGACACCCCACGCATCGCCAGGCTCATCGCGCCGGTGACGAACCGGCCGACCCCGCGGCCCGGCGCCATGATCAGCCGGATCATCTTGCCGTTGAGGAAGGTGCCGAGCCGCTTGGGCGCGTCCAGGAAGTCCAGCGCGTTGCGCGAGGGCGGAGTGTCGACCACGATCAGGTCCCACTCCTTGTGCCCGGCCAGCTGACCGAGCTTCTCCATCGCCATGTACTCCTGCGTGCCGCCGAAGGACGAGGCCACCGTCTGATAGATCGGGTTGGCGAAGATCTGCTCCGCCTTCTCCACACTGGTGTGCTCGAGCACCATGTCGTCGAAGGTGCGGCGCATGTTCAGCATCATCGCGTGCAGCTGGCCCGGCACCTCTGCACCCAGCTCGACCCGCTGCGGCGTGTTGTCCAGGTCGGCCACGCCCAGCGACTGGGCCAGCCTGCGCGCCGGATCGATGGTCAGCACCACGACCTTGCGGCCCGCCTCGGCGGCCCGCAGCGCGATCGCGGCCGCGGTGGTGGTCTTGCCGACGCCGCCGGAACCGCAGCAGACGATCACCCTCGCCGTCGGATCGGCGATGATCTCGGAGACATCCAGCGGGGTGGTCACTTGCTCGCTCATCGCACTCCCTGCGCGGATAGCTGTTCGGCCAGTTCGTAGAGTCCGCCCAGGTCCATGCCGTCGCCGAGAGCGGGCAGGTGCAGCTGGGGAACGTCGACCTGCGCCAGTTCCGCCGCGCTCTCGTCCTGCGCGGTCAGCATGACGGCGTGGTCGACGGTCTCGGTGAGCAGACCGGCGAAATCCTCGTCGGGCAGGGTGATCCCGGCCTTCGCCAGGCTCGCCGCGATGTCGGTGGTGTCGAGGTCGCCGCGCACGGCCAGGTCGCGTTCGGCGGCGTCGAGCTGTGCCTTGGCCGCCCGGTTGACGATCACCGTGCCGATCCGCAGATCGTTGGCGGTGAGTTCGGCGACCGCGTCGGCGGTCTCCTGCACCGGCAGCGCCTCGAGCAGCGTCACCAGGTGGATCATCGTCTGATCGGAATGCAGCAGCTTGGACACGCCCTCGGCCTGCGAGGCGATCGGGCCGCCCTTGGCGATCTCGGCCATGGCCTGGGTGACGTCGAGGAAACTGGCGATCCGGCCGGTCGGCGGCGCGTCGACGACGATGTCGTCGTAGGCGGGCCTGCCGTCCTTGCCGACGCGCACCGCGCACTCCTTGATCTTGCCGGTGAGGATCACATCGCGCAGGCCGGGCGCGATGGTGGTGACGAACTCGATGGCGCCCATCCGGCGCATGGCCCGCCCCGCGAAGCCGAGGTTGTAGAACATGTCGAGGTATTCGAGGAACGCGTGCTCGATGTCGAGCGCGAGCGCGAACACCTCACCGCCGCCGTCGGCGCTGGCGATCTGGGTCTCGGTCGGTGGCAGCGGCGGCCGGTCGAACAGCTGCGCGATGGACTGCCTGCTCTCCACTTCGACCAGCAGCACCTTGCGTCCACCCGCGGCGAGCGCGAGGGCGAGTGCGGCCGAAACGGTCGACTTGCCGGTGCCTCCCTTGCCGGTCACGTAGTGCAAGCGGGCTTTGGCCGCGCGCTGTGGCCATCCGGTCGACGGTCCGGGAACCGACGAAACCGGCTCTGCTGTTGGTGCTCCCACGTCGCCGAGCCTATAACCCGTTTCTCGGCGGCGTTCGGGGTGAGCCCTAAACTCACACCATGAGTGACATCACCCTGTGGGAGTACGCGACCGTGCCGCTGTTGACGCACGCGACCAAGCAGATCCTCGATCAGTGGGGCGCCGACGGCTGGGAGCTGGTCACGGTGCTGCCCGGACCGACCGGCGAACAGCACGTCGCCTACCTGAAGCGGCAGAAGTAGCCGTGGCCACCGCGTGGAAGGACGCGCTCGATCGGCTCGGGGTCACCCTGCCGCCGGTCGCCGCCCCCGTCGCGGCCTACATCCCGGCCGTGCGCACCGGTTCGCTGGTGTACACCTCCGGCCAGCTGCCCTTCGTCGACGGTGAGCTGTCGGCGATCGGCAAGGTCGGTGCCGAGGTCGATGTGGAGCAGGCCAAGGAGGCCGCGCGGCTGTGCGCGCTGAACGCGCTGGCCGCCGTGCACGATCTGGTCGGGCTCGACCAGGTGGTGCGGATCGTCAAGGTCGTCGGATTCGTCAACTCCGCACCGGGATTCACCGATCAGCCGATCGTGATCAACGGCGCGTCGGAATTCCTGGGCGAGGTGTTCGGCGAGGCAGGCGTGCACGCGCGCTCCGCGGTGGGCGTCTCGGAACTGCCGAAGAACACGCCCGTCGAGGTGGAATTGATCGTCGAGGTCGGATAGGCAGCCGTCATGGCACTGGAACATCCCGCGTACGGCCAGGTCAGGGCGGTCACGCCGACGGCGTCGGTGCTGCTCGCCGACAATCCGTCACAGATGACGCTCGACGGCACCAACACCTGGCTGCTGCGCGGACCCGGTAGCGACGCGTACGTGGTCGTCGACCCGGGGCCGAAGGACAAGAAGCACACCGCCGCCATCGTCGAGGCGACCGGCGGCCGGATCGCGCTGACCCTGATCACCCATCACCACCCCGACCACACCGGCGGCATCGATCACCTGGTGAAAGCCACCGGGACGCCGGTGCGGTCGGTGGATCCGAAGTATCTGCGCGGCGAGGTGACCGCGCTGGTCGCCGGCGAGGTCATCGAGGCGGCGGGCCTGCGGATCACCGTGCTCGCCACCCCCGGCCACACCGGCGACTCGGTGAGTTTCCTGCTCGACGACGCGATCGTCACCGGTGACACGGTGCTCGGCGAGGGCACGACCGTGCTCGCGTCGACCGCGGGCGCGCTGGCCGACTTCCTGTCCTCGCTGGAGCTGCTGCTCGAGCGCGGCGCGGGCAAGGCACTGCTGCCCGCGCACGGTCCCGACCATGCCGACGCGGCGCCGGTGGTGCGGTACTACCTGAACCACCGCCGCGAACGGCTCGATCAGATCCGGGCTGCCCTGGCCGAATTGGGTCGCGACGCTGGCGCTTTCGAGGTTGTCCGCAAGGTGTACGCCGATGTGGACAAACGCCTGTGGCCCGCCGCGCGCAGCTCGGTGAAGGCACAGCTGGAATATCTACGGGCAGAACGCGAGTCCTGAGCCCGGTCCTCGAGCCGACGTGCATCGATCAGCACGTCGGCTCCAGGCGCGCGGTGGACCCGCGGAAAACAACGACGGCACGCCGGAACCACGGTGGTGCGGACGAGGCCCTCTCCTCCGGACCCGCACCGGTGGTCCCGGCGTGCCGAGACGTCGACGAACTACTCGATCAGCGAGCGCGACGTGCCAGGCGCTCGGAATCCGAGATCAGCACGCTCTTGCCCTCGAGGCGCAGCCACCCGCGATGGGCGAAGTCGGCCAGCGCCTTGTTGACGGTTTCCCGGGAAGCGCCGACCAGCTGGGCGATCTCTTCCTGGGTCAGGTCGTGGGTCACGCGCAGCGCGCCCGCTTCCTGGGTGCCGAAGCGCTGTGCGAGCTGCAGCAGCGCCTTGGCGACGCGGCCGGGCACGTCGGTGAAGATGAGGTCGGCGAGGTTGTTGTTGGTGCGGCGAAGGCGTCGTGCCAGCACGCGCAGCAGCTGCTCAGCGATCTCGGGGCGCTGATCGATCCACGACTTGAGTGCGTCGCGGTCCATCGTGACGGCGCGGACCTCGGTGACCGTGGTCGCGGTCGAGGTACGGGGGCCCGGGTCGAAGATCGACAGTTCACCGAACATGTCGGACGGACCCATGATGGTCAGCAGGTTTTCCCGGCCGTCGGGTGAGCGACGACCGATCTTCACCTTGCCCGTCGTGATGATGTACAGCCGATCGCCGGGTTCGCCCTCGTTGAAGATGACGTGGCCGCGCGGAAAATCTACGGGCTGCAGCTGCTTGGCGAGCGCGGCCACCGCGGTGGGCTCGACGCCTTGGAAGATGCCTGCTCTGGCGAGGGCCTCGTCCACGAATGTGCTCCTTATGGGATATGGCTTGCGAACCTGGTCGAGCGAATCGACCAACAGCGCAGTCTACGCGGCATCTCGGCAGCACAGTGACAGACACCACGTAAAGAGTGGATTGCGCGATCTGCGCACACCGTGAACGGGCGGTCCGCCCG
>NZ_JBHXMY010000156.1:0-11386 GCF_042720195.1 Nocardia sp. NPDC058497
GCGCAACCGACAAGGGGCCCATGTAAATCTCCGGATAGATCGCGACGACGAGGGAAAACTACCTGTAACCCCCTGTATCACCTTATCGGTTCCCGCAGAGCTTCCTCCGAGCGGGGCCGGTTTCCGCCGTGCCACAATGCGGCATGACCATCAAGTTCGATGCTCTCGACGCCGCGTTGCTGGCCGAACTGGCGCGCGACCCGCGTGCGCCGATTCTCGAGCTGGCACAGCGGCTCGGCATCGCCCGCAACACGGTGCAGGCGCGGATGAAGCGGCTGGAATCCACGGGCGCGGTGCGCGGCTATCCGCCCGATATCGATGTGCAGGCGATCGGCTTCGCCGTGCACGCGTTCCTCGGCATCGAACTCGATCAGAACAAGATGGATCCGATCATCGAGACACTGCGCGACTTCCCGCACGTGCTCGAGGTGCACGCCACCACCGGTCGCGCCGATCTACTGGTCCGCATCGCCGCGCGATCGCAGCAGGATCTGCTGGAAATCATCCAGCGGGTGCATGCCATCGACGGCGTGAATCACACCGAGACGATGCTCGCGCTGGCCACTCCGATCAAGTATCGGAGCCTGCCGCTGGTCGACCATCTGACCAAGCGGACGAACCAGCCGTGATGTGACGTAGGTCTCTCCACCTCGAGCAGATTGACACATCCATCCCAGTGGCGCAGATCACTTTTGAGCAGACTGATCAACTTTTCGACTGACTGTTGACACCGATTACCCCTCCACGGCACATTTCGCAGCACCGATAGCAAGTTCCTTCGTTGCGCAGCTCACGATCTGGGTTGTGGAAAGTGTGGTGAGGCGTCTATGACCACCGTCGTCTGTCCGACCGCCCGGCCGCAGGCCGAGCCTGCCGCGCCCTACGACCTCGCCGATCGCTATCGCTCCGGGGCCGGTCCGGTCCTGCTCACCGGCGTGCAGGCCATTGCCCGGTTGTTCGTGGAACAGCATGTGCGCGATATCCGCGCCGGGCGACGGGTCGCGACATTCGTGTCCGGATATCAGGGCAGCCCGCTGGGCGCGGTGGACAAGATGCTGCTCGGCATGCCGGACGTGCTCACCGAACACGACATCACCTTCGTTCCCGGATTCAACGAGGAGCTGGCCGCCACCTCGGTGTGGGGCAGCCAGGCCGACCTGCCCGCCGGGCGGGCGACCCACGACGGTGTGGTCGGCGTCTGGTACGGCAAGGGGCCGGGTGTGGACCGCGCGACCGATGCCATCCGCCACGCCAACATGTACGGCGTGAACCCGCGCGGCGGCGTCCTGCTGCTGGTCGGTGACGATCCGGCGTCGAAGTCGTCGACGGTGCCCGCCGTCAGCGAGCGTTCGCTGGCCGCGATGGGCGTGCCGGTGCTGTTTCCGCGCAACGCCGAGGAGATCATCACCCTCGGGATGCAGGGCATCGCGATGTCGCGGGCTTCGGGCTGCGTGGTGGCGTTGAAGATCGTCGCCGATGTCGCCGACGGGGCGTGGACGGTCGACGCGGACGTGGCCGATCTCGCCGTCACGGTGCCCGAAGTGCAGTGGGAGGGAAAGCCTTTCACCTATCGGCAACGTCCGATGGCGGCGCCGACCGACAGCGTGCTCGCCGAGGCCGACCTCTACGGGCCGCGCTGGGCGACCGTGCAGGCCTTCTCGGCGGCCAACGCCCTCGACACCATCGAGGTGGATCCGGCCGAGGCGAAGGTGGGCATCGCGGCCACCGGGACCACCTTCGACGCGGTCCGCCAGGCACTGCTCGACCTTGGCGTCGACGAGGCGGCCATGCACCGGGCCGGAATCCGGCTGCTGCGCATCGGCATGCCCTATCCCGTCGGCGCGGCCGCAGTCACCGAGTTCGCCCGCGGTCTCGACGAGCTGATCGTGGTGGAGGACAAGACCGCGTTCATCGAGACCCAGATCCGCGAGATCCTCTATGGCGCCCCGGACGCACCGCGCGTGCTTGGTAAGCAGGATGAGCGCGGCGCGCGGTTGATGCCGGTTGACGGCGAACTCACCGCGGGCCGGCTGCTGGCCCCGCTGCGCCGGGTGCTGCGTGGCCGAGTGGAGCTGAAAAGGGCGGCGCCCCCGGCACTTCCGCTGGAGGTCCTCTCCGCCAAGCGGACGCCCTACTTCTGCAGCGGCTGCCCGCACAACCGCTCCACCGCGCTGCCCGACGGCTCGATCGGCGGCGGCGGTATCGGCTGCCACACCCTGGTGACGATGTCGGGCCGCGCCGACAGCGCGGTCACCGGGCTGACCCAAATGGGCGGCGAGGGCAGCCAGTGGATCGGCCAGGCGCCGTTCACCGACGTGCCGCACCTGTTCCAGAACATCGGCGACGGCACGTTCTTCCATTCCGGCCAGCTGGCCGTGCAAGCCTGCGTCGCGGCCGGGGTGAACATCACCTACAAGCTGCTGTGGAACGAGGTCGTCGCGATGACCGGCGCCCAGGACGTGGAGGGCGGGCTCACCGTCGCGCAGCTGACCCACAAGCTCACCGTCGAGGGCGTCCGCAAGATCATCATCTGCGCCGACGAACCGAAGCGTCACAACAAGCGGGCGCTGGCCAAGGGCACGCTGCTGTGGCATCGTGACCGGCTCGACGAGGCGCAGCGGCTGCTGCGCGAGGTCGAGGGCGTCACCGTACTGATCTACGACCAGCACTGCGCCGCCGATGCGCGCAGGCAGCGCAAGCGCGGCGCGCTGCCGGTCCGCAACACCCGGGTGGTGATCAACGAGGCCGTCTGCGAAGGCTGCGGCGACTGCGGCACCAAGTCGAACTGCCTGTCCGTGCAGCCCGTCGACACCGAGTTCGGGCGCAAGACCCGCATCGATCAGACCTCGTGCAATACCGACTACAGCTGCCTGGACGGCGACTGCCCGTCGTTCGTCACGGTGGAAGTGGTCCCGGACAAGGACAAGCGAAACACCAAGCACCGCAAGGCCGTCGAGCCGCCCGTGGTCGCCGACCCCGGCGCCGACGCACCGCAGCGGACGCAGAACGTGCTGATCGCGGGCATCGGCGGCACCGGCATCGTGACGGTGAATCAGGTCCTGGCCACCGCTGCCCTGCGGGCCGGATACGAGGTCGAGAGCCTGGATCAGATCGGCCTGAGCCAGAAGGCCGGGCCGGTGGTGTCCCACCTGCGGTTCTCCACAACGGAATTGGAGCCGTCGAACCGGCTCACCCCGGGCAGCGCGGACTGCCTGCTCGCCGTCGATCTGCTCACCGCGACCGATCCCCGCTCTCTCCAGTACGGCGACGCGGCAAGCACCGTGGCGGTGGCCTCGACAAGCGAGACCCCGACCGGCGACATGGTCTACAACAAGTCGGTGAGCCATCCCGCCGCCGAGACGCTGCTGGATCGGCTTGCGACGGTGACGAATTCGATCAGCCACTTCGACGCACTCGCGGCAGCGCGGACCCTGTTCGGCAACACCGCGGCGGCCAACTTCCTGATCGTCGGCGCTGCCGTCCAGTCCGGTGGGCTGCGACTGCCCGTCGCGGCGATCGAGGAGGCCATCGGCATCAACGGCGTCGCGGTGGACGCGACGATCGCGGCCTTCCGCTGGGGGCGCGTCGCCGTCGCGGATCCGGCGGCGTTCGCCGCGGCTGTCGATGAGGGGCAGCCACGGCGGACCCCGCCGGTTGTCCCTGCGGAAGTGCTGGCGCACACCAGCTTCGAGGGCGAGGTGCGGCGGCTCGTGGAACTGCGGGCGGCCGAGCTGGTCGGCTACCAGAACGCGAGGGTGGCCCGGCGGTATGTCGAGACCGTCGAACGCGCCTGGTCGGCGGAGCGGGCCGTCACCGAGCAGACCGACTTCAGCGAAGCGGTGGCGCGGGGGCTGTACAAGTTCACCGCCTACAAGGACGAGTACGAGGTGGCACGGCTGCTGGTCGATCCCGCCTTCCTCGCCGAGGTGCAGGCCCAGGTGCCGGGCGGCGAGAAGCTCACCTACAAGCTGCATCCCCCGGCTCTGCGCGCGATGGGCCGGCACAAGAAGATCGGGCTCGCACCGAAATCGCATGTGGCGCTGAAGGTTCTCGCGAAGGGCAAGTTCTTTCGCGGCACCCGGCTCGATCCCTTCGGCTACGCCCACGTGCGCAAGATCGAGCGGGAACTGCTGGCCCACTACACCGCCATGGTGGCTCGCCTGGCGAGCGACCTGGCCCCGGAGAACTACGACACGGCCACCGCGGCCGCCGCTCTTCCCGATGTCGTGCGCGGCTACGAGGACGTCAAGCTCGGCAATGTCGAGCTGTACCGCGCCGGACTCCGAGAGCTCGGCATCGACCACTGACAAGGGACGCGCCGGCGCCGCACCCCGCGGCGCCACAGCATCCCCCGCGAACCCGCGGCACCACAACACCGCTGCACCCGCACAACACCGCGAACCTGCGGCGCCGCCAAACCACCCGGAGCAGCGGCACCACATCCGCCGCACACCCTCGCCGCCGCACGCGGCACGACAACGCCGCCGCGCCCGCGGCACGACAACACCGCCGCGAACCCGCGGCACCACACACCGCCGCACCGAGGGCACGACCCGTGGTGGGCGGCAACAGGAAAGGAATCGACAGTGACCGTTGTGCACACCGAGGCAGGAGTCTTCGGCCGATCGCACGAGTTGAGCGCCCGCGCCCATGAGCAGGTGGTGTACTGCGAGGACGACAGGTCCGGGCTGAAGGCGATCATCGCGATCCACTCGACGGCGCTCGGCCCTGCTCTCGGCGGGACTCGCTTCTACCCGTACGCCGACGAGTCCGCGGCCTTGCAGGACGTGCTGCGACTGTCGTGGGGCATGACCTACAAGGCGGCGGCCGCGGGCGTCGACCTCGGTGGCGGCAAAGCGGTGATCATCGGTGATCCGGCGACCATGAAGAGCGAAGAACTGCTCGCCGCCTACGCGCGCTTCGTCGAGACGCTCGGCGGGCGCTACATCACCGCCGGCGATGTGGGCACCAACACCGACGACCTGGATGTCATCGGCAAGCACACCCGCTACGTCACCGGCCGCAGCGTCGCCGCCGGCGGCAGCGGTGACAGCGCCCGGCTGACCGCGCTCGGCGTGTTCCACGCGATGCGGGCGGGCGCCGAATCCGTGTGGGGCGCACCCACACTGGCCGGTCGCACGGTCGGCGTCGAGGGTGTCGGCAAGGTCGGCCGCGAGCTCACCGCCCTGCTGCTGGCCGATGGCGCCGAGGTCTGCGTCACGGATGTGAACGAGGCGGCGCTGCGGCGCATCGCCGCGGAACAGCCCGCGGTGCGGCTGCTGTCCGCGGTGTCGACCGCGCCGGTCGACGTATACGCCCCGTGCGCGATGGGTGCCACGCTCACCGCGTCGAGCGCGGCGACGATCGAGGCCAAGCTGATCTGCGGCGCGGCCAACAACCAGCTCGCCACTCCCGATATCGAACAGGCGCTGACCGATCGCGGCATCACCTGGGTGCCCGATTTCGTCGCCAACGGCGGCGGACTCATCCAGGTGGCGGGCGAGCTGCGCGCCGCCGCCCCCGCCGAGGTGGAAGCCGAGGTCGCCGACATCTACCCCCGCTGCCGCGAGATCATCGCCGCCGCCAAGGCCGAGGGCATCGGAACCGGTGCAGCCGCAAACCGATTCGCCGAGCGCCGTCTCGACGCCATCCCCCGGTCGCTCTGAGCGCGCCCGAGTTTCGAAGAGGAGACCACAGTGGCGATCACGAGCGGCCTGTTCCGCACGAAATCGGTCGAGCAGTCGATCCGGGATACCGATGACCCCGATTCCAAGCTCCGCAAGGATCTGACGGCGAAAGACCTCACGATCTTCGGTGTCGCGGTGGTGATCGGCGCGGGCATCTTCACCCTCACCGCACGCACCGCGGGCACGGTGGCGGGGCCGGCGGTCTCGCTCGCCTTCGTCTTCGCGGCGATCGCGTGCGGGCTGACGGCCCTGTGCTACGCGGAGTTCGCCTCCACCGTTCCGGTGGCGGGCAGCGCGTATACCTTCGCCTACGCCACCTTCGGTGAGGTGATCGCCTGGATCATCGGCTGGGATCTGATCCTGGAATTCGCGCTCGCGGTGTCCGTGGTCGCCAAGGGGTGGTCGCAGTATCTGGGCAATGTGCTCGGGTCGTCGGCGCCGGTGATCCACTTCGGCTCGGTGACCTTCGACTGGGGCGCGGTCGTGATCATCGCGGTGGTCGGTGTGCTGCTGGCGACCGGGACCAAGCTGTCGTCGCGGGTCTCGGCCATCGCCGTCGCGATCAAGCTGGGGGTGATCGCGCTGGTGCTGGTGGTCGGCGCGACCTACTTCAAGCCGTCGAACCTGACGCCCTACATTCCGCCGGCGGAAGCGTCGGAGAAAGCCGAAGGGCTGCGGCAGTCGCTGTTCGCCTTCGTGACCGGATCCGGTGGCACCAGCTTCGGCTGGTACGGGCTGCTCGCCGCGGCCAGCCTGGTGTTCTTCGCCTTCATCGGCTTCGACGTGGTCGCCACCACCGCCGAGGAGACGCGCAACCCGCAGCGCGACATCCCGCGCGGCATCCTGGGATCGCTGGCCATCGTGACCGTGCTCTACATCGCGGTCTCGCTGATCCTCACCGGCATGGTGTCCTACACCCAGCTCGCCGACGGCAACGCCACCCTCGCCACGGCATTCGCCATCCACGGCGCGACCTGGGTGAAGAACATCATCGCCATCGGCGCCCTCGCCGGTCTGTCGACGGTGGTCATGGTGATGTTCCTCGGTCAGACGCGGGTGCTGTTCGCGATGGCCCGTGACGGGCTGCTGCCGCGCGGCCTCGCCCAGACCGGCAAGAAGGGCACGCCGGTCCGGCTGACCGTCATCGTCGGCGTGGTCTGCGCCCTGCTGGCCGGTTTCGTCGACTTCGGCACGCTCGAGGAAATGGTCAATATCGGCACCCTGGTCGCCTTCGTGCTGGTGTCGGTCGGCGTGCTGGTGCTGCGCCGGACCCGCCCCGATCTGCCGCGCGGCTTCCGCGTCCCGTTCGTCCCGGTGGTCCCCATCCTCGGCGCGCTGGCGTGCCTGTGGCTGATGGTCAACCTCTCGATCGAGACCTGGCTGCGGTTCGTGATCTGGATGGCCCTCGGTGTCATCGTCTACTTCGCCTACGGCCGCAGGCACTCGCTCCTCGGTCGCGACCGACGGCAACCTGACGAGCCGGAGTTGACGCCGGTCCGAGAGCCGAAACCCGCTCGGCCGCCACCCCGGCACCCGCGAGGAGGTGGCGGCCCAGTCGTCGTTCGGGCCCATCGGCCTGCGCTATCGACAGCCTGTGGCACTGAGTGCCAGGTCGGGTGAAATAATCCCCGGGACAGCCAGGGCAATGCGATGTTGGGAGTTCTGCAGTGGAGTTGATCGGAGTGATCGGTGGCGGCACCATGGGTGCCGGCATCGCGGAGGTTTGTGCCAAGGCGGGTAGCTCGGTGCTCGTGCTCGAGACCAAGCAGGAGTTCGCCGACGCCGCGCAGCAGCGCATCGCGACCTCGATCAGCCGGGGCGTCGCCCGCGGCAAGATCACCCAGGAAGAGGCCGACGCCGCCATCGCGCGCGTGCGGGTCACCCTGGACATGGACGAGTTCGCCGACCG
Source organism: Nocardia sp. NPDC058497 (assembly GCF_042720195.1). Classification (NCBI taxonomy): domain Bacteria; kingdom Bacillati; phylum Actinomycetota; class Actinomycetes; order Mycobacteriales; family Nocardiaceae; genus Nocardia; species Nocardia sp. NPDC058497. The sequence goes on from NZ_JBHXMY010000156.1 coordinate 7,597, forward strand.
CGACCTGGTCATCGAGGCCGCCCCGGAGATCGAGTCGCTGAAGTACGAGATCTTCGGCAAGCTCGACAAGATCGTGAAGCCGGAAGGCATTCTCGCCACCAACACCTCCTCGATCCCGGTGATCAAGGTGGCCGGTGCCACCGAGCGTCCCGAGCGGGTCGTCGGCGTGCACTTCTTCAACCCCGTGCCGGTGATGCCGCTGGTCGAGATCATCTCGACCCTGGTGACCGCGCCGGAAGCGGCCGCCGCCGTCACCGACTACGCCAAGAACACCCTGGGCAAGATGACCGTGCAGGCCGGCGACCGCTCCGGCTTCATCGTCAACGCGCTGCTCATCCCGTACCTGTGCTCGGCGATCCGGATGCTCGAGTCGGGCTACGCCACCGCCGAGGACATCGACGCGGCCATGAAGGGCGGCTGCGGCTACCCGATGGGCCCGCTGACCCTCCTGGACACCGTCGGCCTCGACATCGCGCTGGCCGCCTCGGAGTCGCTGTACGCCGAGTTCGCCGAGCCGCACCTCGCCCCGCCCGCGCTGCTGCGCCGGATGGTGGACGCGGGTCGCCTCGGCCGCAAGTCCGGTCGCGGGTTCTACGACTACGCGAGCTGATCGCCGTGACCCGCAGGAGCACCGCTCCTGCGGGTCGGCCCGGCCTCAGGGTGCGGGTGCCTGCGCCGCTTCGATGCCGCCGACGACAGCGCCGACGCCCGCGCCGACCGCGGCGAACGGCGCCACCACCATGCCCACGGCGAGGGTGGCGGCGATGATGGGCATGAAGACGAGCCCGGCGGGCGCGAAGGGGAGTGCGACCACGAGGCCGACGGCCACGCCGATGATCGCGGCGGCCACGGCGATCGGACTGGCCACGATCGCACCGACCGCCGCACCCTGCGCGGCCTTGCCGAACACGTTGGCGGCTATCTGATCGGATCGGGCGGGTTCGAACCCCTGCCCGTCCAGCATCCGCGCCAGCGCGGTCTCCGCACCGCCGAGTGTGTCGTTGAACTGGCCGACCACCTCGGGCGGGATGAAGTCCGGTCTACCGACCTGCACATTGCCGATCCGCAGCACATCGGTCGGCGCGGGAACGGGCACCGCGATCGGATCCGCTGTGCCGCCGGGTTCGCCCACCGGGACCGGCAGGCTCGGCACTGGGATAGAAGCGAGCCCGACATGATTCAGGTCGAGGACCAGGTCCTGCGCCGTGGCGACGACATCCGGGGCCGCAGGCTCAGCGCCTGGCGGAGTCTCGGCCAGTGCCGGGGCGCTCGCGGCGAACACCGCGAGGCCGAGAATGCCCGCGACGAGCGTCTTGCGCAGTGAGCGGGACCGAACCTGAACTCCACACCGCTGTGTGCCCATATGTCGAACCTTCCTATCAAATGCTGCGGAAGAGAGACTCCTTCGCATCTGATTCGGAACCACCGGGTGGATGGATGTGAAATGGTTCGCCGCATGTTCGCGGGAGCATGGCTCCCGCGAGACATGTCAGGCCGGGGTGAGCTGCCCGGCGCCCGGGGCAGGGAAGAAACCGACCTCGATGTAGTGATCGAAGTAGCGGCTGATGACGGCGGCGTCGACCGCAGGGAATTCGATAGGCAGGCCGCGGTAGGGCTCCGCGGGTGCGGCCGACTCCACCGCGCTCAGGACCGTCGCCGGGGTCGCCTGGGCGATAGCTGCGGCGTAGTTGCCGCTCAACGCGGACGCGCGGGCCAGGATCGGGTCGGCGTCCACGCGCTCGGCGGCCGTGGTGAGGGCCAGGCCGAATTCCATCGGGTCGATGAAGTCGAATCGGTACTCGCGCCGCAGGATTTCCGCGTAGACCACCTGCAGCGGCACCTCGGCACCCGCCACCCGGTAGATGGTGCCGATCGCGGCGGCATCGCGCGACTGACGGACGATGCCCGCCGCGACATGATCGACCGGCGCCATCTCGACACCGATCGCCCGTACATCGACGGCGACGCCGAGCACCAGCATGGCGCGCACCATGGTCCACCAGGCGTCCTCGGCCGGAGCGACGCCGGTGCGGGAGTCACCGGTGATCAAGCCGGGACGGTAGACGGCGATGGGGATTCCCCGCTCGATCGCGGTGTGCACCAGCTGCTCGGACACCCACTTGGTCATCGCGTAACCGGGCAGACCGCCCGGGACACCACTGTCCTGCGGGATACCGGCCAGCACGGACAACGTCGAGACGTAGTGGATCGGCTTGACCCGGGTGGTGGTGGCCAGCCGCAGCACCTCGGTGGTGCCACCGACATTGGCGTCGCGCATCCGGCCGTACGGTTCGAGGTGGTTGACCAGCGCGCCGTTGTGATAGATCGCGTCGATCCGGGCGGCCAGCTCGGCGAAGCGCAGCGGATCGATGCCGAGGTTCGGGCGCGCGAGATCGCCTGGCACGCCGACGATCCGGTCGAGGTACGGGGTCACGTCGATGCTGTGCTTCGCGGCGGTCGCGACGACCCGGTCCACCGCGCTCGCGTCGTCGGTGGCACGGACCAGGCAGTGGATGGTGGCGCCGGTCTGCGCGAGCAGTTCGCGCAGCAGGAAGCTGCCGAGGAAGCCGGTGGCGCCGGTGAGCAGGATCGTGGCGGGGTCGCCGGCGCGCTGGGGTGCGCAGCCGGTGAGGTCGATCGCGGGGTCGAGGATCGCGTCGACGGCCGGGTCGGGGCCGGCGGCCGAGGCCGATGACTCGTCGCGCACGGCCAGTGCCAGGTCGCTGACCAGCGGATAGCTGAACAGCAGGCGCAGCGGCACTTCGATGTCGAGGCGTTCGGCGAGCGCGGCGCGGACCCGGATCGCCGACAGGGAGGTACCGCCGAGGACGAAGAAGTCGTCGTCGCGGCCGACCCGGTCCAGATCGATGATCTGCGCGAACACCTCGGCCACGATCTGCTCGTCCGCGGTGACGGGAGCCTGGTACTCGCGGATCTCCACGGCGGGGGCGGGCAGCGCCTTGCGGTCGAGCTTGCCGGTCGCGCCGAGCGGGAACTCGTCGAGCACCAGCAGCCGGTGCGGAATCATGTACGGCGGCAACAGGGTTCGGATCACCGCCTGCACATCGGCGACATCGACGGTCCGGTCTGCCGCCGGGGTGACGTAGCCGACGAGCTGTTCGTGGTGCACCGCCACCGCGGCGCCCGCGACGGCCGGGTGCGTGCGCAAGGCGGCCTCGATCTCGCCGGGTTCGATGCGCAGGCCGTGCAGTTTGAGCTGAACGTCGGTGCGGCCCAGGTAGGTCAGGTCACCCGAGGGCAGTCTGCGGACCAGGTCGCCGGTGCGGTACATGCGCTCGCCGACGGGACCGTACGGATCGGCGACGAAGCGTTCGGTCGTCTTGTCCGGGCTGCCGAGGTAGCCGCGGGCCAGCTGCGCGCCGGCCAGGTACAGCTCGCCGGGCGTGCCGACGGGCACCGGCTGCAGCCGGGCGTCGAGGACATACGCGCGAGAGTTCCAGTGCGGCTTGCCGATCGGGACGATCCCGTCGCCGATCTCGGTCACATCGGCGGCGGTGATGGACACCGTGGCCTCGGTCGGGCCGTACAGGTTGTGCAGCCTGCCCGCGGAGGCGGTGGTGAAGCGGGCGATCGTCGCGTTGGGCAGCGCCTCACCGCCGACCCACAGCGCGCGGACCGAGCGCAGGGCGCCCGCGGGCGCGGCTTCGAGCAGCATCTGGAGCACCGAGGGCACGATGGTCGTGCTGGTAACCCCGTGCCGGGCACCTATATCTGCCAGTTATGCAGGGTGGGTGTGACAGTGAGAGGCGGGCACTATAATTTGAGCGCC
>NZ_JBHXMY010000157.1:0-11346 GCF_042720195.1 Nocardia sp. NPDC058497
GGGGGGGGGGGGGGGGGGGGGGGGGGGGGGGGGTGTGGGGGGGGGGTCCGGGAGGGGGTGTGGTGGGGGGGGGGGTGGGTGGGGTTGGTGGAGTCGTGGTGGGTGGGTGGGGGGCCCCCCGCGCCCCCCCCCTCGGGGGGGGCCCGGCCCGGGAGACCTGTTCGGGATGTACCCCGAGTTCGGTGAGCGTTCGCAGTACGTGCGCAACATCATGGCCGACAACCGGGTGCGGGTGCGGCTGCACGGGCGCTGGCACAGCGGCATCGCCCACCTGGTGCACGACGACGATCCGCGTGCCCGGCTGCGGGCGCTCCCGCGCTACAACAGCGCCGCGGTGCGCGCGGTCGGTACCGACCTGCTGACCATCCGGGTCGACCTGACCGGCTAGCGCTCGGCGGCCAGCCAGACCGCGCTGGTCGGGGCCAGGGTGACGGTCGCCGAGGCGGGGCGGCCGTGCCATGCGGTGTCGTCGGCGGCGACCACACCGAGATTGCCGACGCCGGAGCCGCCGTATTCCTGGGCGTCGGTATTGAAGACCTCGCGCCAGGAACCGGTGTGCGGCAGGCCGATCCGGTAGTCCTCCCTGGTCGAGCCGGAGAAGTTGAACACGCAGGCGACAGCGCTGCCGTCGGATCCCCAGCGCAGGAACGCGAAGACATTGGCCGCGCTGTCGTCGGCCTCGATCCAGGAGTGCCCGCCGGGGGTGGTGTCCTGGCTCCAGAGCGCCGGGTGTGCGGTGTAGGTGCGGTTGAGGTCGGCGACCATTGTCGAAATGCCCTGGTGCAGCGGGTTTTCCAGTTCGTGCCAGTCCAGGCCGCGGTCGTTGTCCCATTCGCGGAACTGGCCGAACTCCTGGCCCATGAACAGCAGCTGCTTGCCGGGGTGTGACCACATGTAGGCGAGCAGGGCGCGTACGCCGCTCGCCTTGGCGAAGTCGTCGCCGGGCATCCGCGTCCACAGCGTGCCCTTGCCGTGCACGACCTCGTCGTGGCTGATCGGCAGCAGGTAGTTCTCGCTCCACGCGTAGACCAGCGAGAACGTCATCTCGTTGTGGTGCCAGGACCGGTGGATCGGGTCGCGGCCCAGGTAGCCGAGGGTGTCGTGCATCCAGCCCATGTTCCACTTCATGGTGAAACCGAGGCCGCCGACATCGGTGCCGCGGGTGACGCCGGGCCAGGTGGTCGACTCCTCCGCGACAGTGACCACGCCCGGGTAGGCGCGGTGCACGGTGTCGTTGAGTTCCTGCAGGAAGTCGACGGCCTCGAGGTTCTCTCTGCCGCCGTAGATATTCGGCTCCCAGCCGCCCTCGGGACGCGAGTAATCCAGGTAGAGCATGGAGGCGACCGCGTCGACGCGCAGGCCGTCGATGTGGAACTCCTCGATCCAGAACGCGGCGTTGGCGACCAGGAAGTTGCGGACCTCGTTGCGGCCGAAGTCGAAAACGTAGGTGCCCCAGTCGAGTTGCTCGCCGCGGCGCGGGTCGGGGTGTTCGTAGAGCGGGGTGCCGTCGAAGCGGGCCAGCGCCCATTCGTCGCGCGGGAAGTGCGCGGGCACCCAGTCCAGCAGCACGCCGATGCCCGCGTTGTGCAGGTGGTCGACGAAGTAGCGGAAGTCGTCGGGGCTGCCGAAGCGGGAGGTGGGCGCGTAGTAGGAGGTGACCTGGTAGCCCCACGAGCCGCCGAACGGATGCTCGGCGACCGGCAGCAGTTCGACATGGGTGAAGCCGGTCGTGCGGACGTAGTCGGCGAGCTGGTGCGCCAGCTCGCGGTAGCCGAGGCCGGGACGCCACGACCCGAGGTGCACCTCGTAGACGCTCATGGGGGAGTGGGTGGCGTCGGTGCGCGCGCGGCGGTCCAGCCACGCGCTGTCGGTCCACACGTGATCGGCGCGGCTGACCACCGACGCCGTCGCCGGCGGCACCTCGGTCGAAAAGGCCAGCGGGTCGGCATGATCGACGACGCGGCCGTCGGCGCCGTGCACCCGGTACTTGTAGCGCGTGCCGGGCGCGACGCCGGGCACGAACACCTCCCACACCCCGGAGGTGCCGAGTGCGCGCATCGGCGCCGAGCTGCCGTTCCAGTGGTCGAAATCGCCGAAGACGGTGACGCCGCGGGCATTCGGCGCCCACACCGCGAACGAGGTGCCGTCGACATCGCCGTCGAGGGTGGTGTAGTGCCGTGGATGCGCGCCCAGCACCTCCCACAGCCGGGTGTGGCGGCCCTCGCCGATCAGGTGCAGATCGAACTCGCCGACGGTGGGCAGGAAGCGGTAGCCATCGGCGGCGACCACCGTCTGGCCGCCGGGGTATTCGGTGCGCACGCGGTAGTCGTCGATCCGCGGATACGGCAGGACCGCGGCGAAGACGCCGTGCCCCAGCGACTTCAGTGGATGTTCGGTGGCGCCGATCAGCACGGTCACCGTCTCGGCGTGCGGGCGCAGCACCCGGACCGCGGTGCCGTCGGCGTGCGGGTGCGCGCCGAGGACGGTGTGCGGGTCGGGATGGGTGCCCGCCGCCAGCAGCATCAGATCGCGGCGTTTCATCTACAACGTCCTGCGATAGGCCAGCGGTGCTCGGGCGGCGGCGGGGACGGCGGGCAACGCGAGGATGTGGGCGGGGGCGCGGGCTGGGTCCAGGCGCACGAAATTGGTTTGGCCCCAGTGGTATTCCTCGCCGCTGACCTCGTCGAACACCACCGGGTGGTCGTGCCATTCGCGGCCGATCGCGGGCAGGTCCAGCGAGATGTGGCCCTGTTCGGCGCCGTACGGGTTCAGGTTCACGATCACCAGCACCGCGTCACCGGAGATCGGATCGAACTTGGAGTACGCCAGCAGCGCGTCGTTGTCGATCGAGTGGAAGTGGATGCAGCGCAACTGCTGTAGCGCGGGGTGGGCGCGGCGGATCTCGTTGAGCCGGGTCAGCCACGGTTCCAGCGACTCGCCGCGGGCCAGCGCGCCGGCGAAATCGCGGGGCCGCAGCTCGTACTTCTCCGAATCGAGGTATTCCTCGCTGCCTGGGCGCACCGCCTCGTGCTCGAACAGCTCGTAGCCGGAATACACGCCCCAGGTGGGGGACAGGGTCGCGGCGAGGACGGCGCGGACGGCGAACATGCCCGGCCCGCCGTGCTGCAGGCTCTCATGCAGGATGTCGGGGGTGTTCACGAACAGGTTCGGCCTGGCCTCGTCGGCCTTGGCGGCCAGCTCGTTGCCGAATTCGGTGAGCTCCCACTTGTACACGCGCCAGGTGAAATACGTGTAGGACTGGCTGAAGCCGCGGCGCGCCAGACCGTAGAGCCGGGCCGGGCGGGTGAACGCCTCGGACAGGAAGATCACGTCGGGATCGGTGCGGCGCACCTGCGCGATCAGCCACTCCCAGAAGTCGGCGGGCTTGGTGTGCGGGTTGTCGACGCGGAAGATGGTGACGCCCAAGGCGATCCAGTGCCGGACCACCCGCAGCACCTCGGCGTAGAGGCCGTCGGGGTCGTTGTCGAAGTTGACCGGGTAGATGTCTTGGTACTTCTTCGGCGGGTTCTCGGCGAAGGCGATGGTGCCGTCGGGCAGGGTGGTGAACCACTCCGGGTGTGCCTGCACCCACGGGTGGTCGGGCGCGCACTGCAAGGCGAGGTCGAGCGCGACGTCCAAGCCGAGATCTGTTGCGGTGGAGACGAATGTGACGAAATCGGCCTCGGTGCCGAGCGCGGGGTGGATCGCGTCGTGGCCGCCCTCGGCCGAGCCGATGGCCCACGGCGAACCGACATCGCCAGGTTCGGTGGTGAGGGTGTTGTTGCGGCCCTTGCGATTGATCTCGCCGACCGGATGAATCGGCGGCAGGTAGACCACGTCGAAGCCCATGCCCGCGATGCGGGCGAGTTCACGCGTGGCCGTCGCGAGGGTGCCGTGCACGGGGTTGCCGTCGGCGTCCCAGCCGCCGGTCGAGCGCGGGAAGAACTCGTACCACGACCCGACCAGTGCGCGGCGGCGCTCCACCAGCACCGAGTGCTGGGCGCCACGGGTGACCATCTCGCGCAGCGGGGTCGCGCGCAGGATCTCGGCGACCTCCTCGGAGAACGCGGGCGCGACCCGGGCGGGGAGCTGCTCGTCGCCGCGCAGGGCGGTGGCGGCGGCCCGCAATCGTTCGAACTGCTTCTTCGGGACCAGCTGGGCTGCCTGCTCGAAGAGGGTGGCGCCGATCTCGAGGTCGTTGGCCAGGTCGGCGGCGGACTGGCCGACCGCGAGCTTGGCCTCGACGGCCGAACGCCAGGTCGCGATCGGGTCGCTCCAGCCCTCGACGCGGAAGGTCCAGGTGCCGGGGGTGTTCGGGGTGAAGATCGCGTTGAAGACGTCCGGTTCGTAGTCGGGCGTCATCCGGATGCGGGTGATGCGCGACGAGCCGGGCGCGCGGACCGCCAGCGTCGCGGCCACGGCGTCGTGGCCTTCGCGCCATACGACGACGCGGACGGGAAACACCTCGCCCACCGCGGCCTTGGCCGGGCGCCCGCCGGGTATCGACGGGGCGATGTCATCGATGGCAATCCGGCCGGTCACCGCACAAACCTACTGCATGTGCGGCGGTCGGGGGTTGCGGGACGCGGGCCCCGTGTGCGTGGGTTCGGCGGCCGGGCGCCACCAGAATCGCGGCCAGGACGCGCTCCACACGCTGTCGGATTGCGGCGCGGCGCAGCCACGCGCCTGCCCCATCGGCGGCCAGGACGCTGCCGGTGTATAGGCGGCGTCGAGGACGATTTCCCGGCGGTCAGGCGGCGCGCAAGCCCGCGAGGAGCCGGTCGAGCGCGGCGAGGGTGTCGGGGAGCGCGCCGGGGTCCGTGCTGGTGGCCAGCCACAGGGCAGCCTCGTTCATCGCGCCGGAGAGGAGCTGGGTCAGCGGGGCGACCGGTTGCGGCGGCAGGATCTCGGCGTCGACCAGTGCCGCCAGCGCTTCGTGCAGGTGGCGCTCCGAATTGGCCTCGTCCATGGCGCGCCATTCGTGCCAGCCGAGCACAGCGGGACCGTCGATCAGCATGATCCGCTGGACCAGGGGGTCGGCGCAGGCCCGCAGGAAGGCGGCGCAGCCGGTGGTCAGCTGCGTCCACGGGTCAGGCTCGGCGTCCGCGGCGGCGGCCACCTGCGCACCGACCTCCTCCTGCACCTGTGTGAGCACTGCCTTGAACAGGTCGGCCTTGCTGTCGAAGTGGTGGTACAGCGCGCCTTTGGTGACCCCGGACGCCGCCACGATCTCCGACAAGCCAACGGCCGCATAGCCTTTCACGGCAAACAGTCGCCTGCTCTGCGCCAGCAGAACCCGCCGCGTCTCCTCCCGCTGCTGTGTCCGCGTCATCGCCGTCCTCCTATTGACCTACCGCCGGTATGTGAACTAGTCTACGATACATACCGACGGTATGTGAAAGGGAAACGTCATGGCACTGAGCAGCTTCTACCCGGTCCTCGCCACCACCCAGATCGCGGAATCGCGCGACTTCTACACGCGCTGGTTCGGCTTCGAGATCACCTTCGAAGCCGACTGGTACGTCAGCCTGCGCCGCCCCGGCGGCGACGGCGAACCCGCCTACGAGCTGGCCCTCCTCGACCCCACCCACCCGACCATCCCCGCCGGCTACGGCAAACCGGTCCAGGGCATCGTCCTGAACTTCGAGGTCGACAACGTCGACACAGAATGGGAACGCCTCGTGGTAGCCGGCGGCCTGAAGGCCGAACTCGAACTCCGCACCGAAGACTTCGGCCAACGCCACTTCATCGTCACCGACCCCTCCGGCGTCCTGATCGACGTCATCACCGAGGTCCCCCCGAGCCCGGAATTCGCGGCCTTTTCCGCCTCTCCGCGTACTTAGCGGGTCTCCCGGTAGCTCGACTGTTGGTAGTCGGGCTCGCGTTGGGTGGGCGTGGGCTCGGAGGTGAGTGGGGAGTTACCCATGTTCCCGCGTGATCAGTGGGTTTCGGCCTTGTGTGGGTGCGCCTCTATGGGCTGGTCCCGGTACTGTGTGGCGGGTGAAGGCACTTCGTCGGTTCACTGTCCGTGCCCATCTGCCGGAGCGGCTCGCCGCGCTGGGTGAGTTGTCGACGAACCTGCGGTGGTCGTGGCACGGCCCCACGCAGGATCTGTTCGCCGAACTCGACCCGGAGCTGTGGCGTGTCGTCGGCCAGGACCCGGTGCGGATGCTGGGGGAGGTGCCGGCCGAGCGGCTCGACGAGCTCGCGGCCGATCCCGCCTACATCGCCCGTGTCGACGCGGCGGCAGCCGGTTTGCGGGATTACCTGACCCGGCCGCGCTGGTTCCAGGAGCAGACCGGAACCGACGTGGCCGGGATCGCCTATTTCTCGATGGAGTTCGGCGTCACCGAGGTGCTGCCGAACTATTCCGGTGGTCTGGGCATCCTCGCCGGTGATCACCTCAAGGCCGCTTCGGATCTGGGGCTGCCGCTGATCGGCGTCGGGTTGCTGTATCGCTCCGGGTATTTCCGGCAGTCGCTGTCGGCCGATGGCTGGCAGATGGAGCACTATCCGGCGCTGGATCCGCAGGGTCTGCCGTTGCGGTTGCTCACCAGCGACGGGTCGCCGGTGCTGATCCATGTCGGCATGCCGGAGGGCAGGGTGCTGCGGGCCAGGGTGTGGATCGCCCAGGTCGGCCGGATTCCGTTGCTGCTGCTCGATTCCGATATCGCCGAGAACGATCCGGAGTTGCGCGCGGTCACCGACCGGCTCTACGGCGGCGACCAGGATCATCGGATCAAGCAGGAGATCCTGGCGGGTATCGGCGGTGTCCGCGCGGTGCGCGCCTACACCCGCGCCAACGGCCTGCCCGATCCCGATGTCTTCCATATGAACGAGGGCCACGCCGGTTTCCTCGGGGTCGAGCGGATCCGCGAATTCATCGCGGACGGACTGGATTTCGACACCGCGCTGGCCGCGGTGCGCGCGGGCACCGTCTTCACCACGCACACCCCGGTGCCCGCGGGCATCGACCGGTTCCCGATGCCGCTGGTGCGCCGCTACTTCGGTGGCGCGCATGGCGAATCCGAATCCGCTTTGCTGCCAGGGCTTTCCATCGACCGGATCCTCGCCTTCGGGCGGGAGTCCGATCCGTCGGTGTTCAACATGGCGCACATGGGTCTGCGGATGGCCCAGCGCGCCAACGGCGTCTCGAAGCTGCACGGCGAGGTCAGCCGGGAGATGTTCGCCGGGCTGTGGCCGGGATTCGACGCGTCCGAGGTGCCGATCGGCTCGGTCACCAACGGCGTGCACGCGCCGACCTGGGCGGCGCGGGAATGGATCGACAAGGCCCGCGAGCTCGTCGGACCCGAACTGGTCGAGGAGGCGCGGGGCTGGGAGAAGCTCAGCGATGTCGACCTCGGGCAGCTGTGGTCGACGCGAAACACCTTGCGCGGCGTGCTGATCGACGAGGTGCGCCGCAGGCTGCGCGCCTCCTGGCATCAGCGCGGCGCGGCCGATGCCGAGCTGGGCTGGATCGACGACGTCTTCGACCCGAATGTGCTCACCGTCGGCTTCGCCCGCCGCGTGCCCACCTACAAGCGCCTCACGCTGATGCTGCGTGACCCCGAACGGCTGCGCGCGCTGCTGCTCGATCCCGAGCGACCCGTGCAGCTGGTGGTGGCGGGCAAGAGTCACCCCGCCGACGACGGCGGCAAGGCGCTGATCCAGCAGGTCGTGCGCTTCGCCGACGACCCCGCGGTGCGGCACCGCATCGTCTTCCTGCCCGACTACGACATGTCGATGGCCCGCTACCTGTACTGGGGTTGCGATGTGTGGCTGAACAATCCGCTGCGCCCGCTCGAGGCGTGCGGTACCTCCGGCATGAAGTCCGCGCTCAACGGTGGGCTCAACCTGTCCATCCGCGACGGCTGGTGGGACGAGATGTACGACGGCGAGAACGGCTGGGGCATCCCCACCGCCGACGGCGTCCGCGACGAGCACCGTCGCGACGATCTCGAGGCCTCGGCACTGTACGAACTCGTCGAGCGCACGGTCGCGCCCCGTTTCTACGATCGCGACGCCGCCGGTGTCCCGGTCCGCTGGACCGAGATGGTGCGCCACACCCTGCAGACCACCAGCCCGCAGGTGCTGGCCTCGCGCATGGTGCGCGACTACGCCGAGCAGTACTACGGTCCCGCCGCCGCGGCGTTCGGCCGGGCCGCCGCCGACAAGTTCGCCGGCGCCACGCAGGTCGCCGAGTACCGCAAGCGGGTCGACGCGGCCTGGCCGTCGGTGCGGGTGGTGCAGGTCGACAGCTCCGGACTGCCCGACACCCCGGTGATCGGCGCGGAACTGTCGCTGCACGCGCGCGTCGAACTCGGCGGGCTCGCGCCCTCGGATGTCGTGGTGCAGGCCGTGCTCGGGCGGGTGTCGCCGGCCGACGACCTGTCCGACACCACCGTCATCGAGATGACGCACACCGGCACCGACGACGGCACCCTTCTGTATTCCGTGCAGTCCCCGGTGCCGCTGTCCGGCGCGGTCGGCTACACCGTGCGGGTGCTGCCGCGCAACGCGCTGCTCGCCTCGGATGCCGAGCTGGGGCTGGTGGCCGTCGCAGGGGCGTGACCTGGACTCGGCTACCGTTCCTGGGTCATTCTTCTCGAGAAACGCGGACTGGAGTGTCATGGCCAGCGATGTCGCAACCCGTGCCCGAGGGCGCCTCGACAGATACTTCGGTGTCACGTCGAGCGGGTCCACCTTCAAGCGCGAGGCGATGGCGGGCACGGTCACGTTCCTGGCGATGTCGTATGTGCTGGCGGTGAATCCGTCGATCCTCGGTGACGAGGGCGCACTGGGCGACAAGGGCATCCCGATGCAGGCGGTGTTCACCGCGACGGCGGTGGCCGCGGTCTTCGGCACGCTCGTCATGGGCATCTGGGCGAAGTACCCGATCGCGCTCGCGCCGGGCATGGGCCTCAACGCGTTCTTCGCCTACACGGTGGTGCTCAGCATGGGCATCCCGTGGCAGGTGGCACTGTCGGGCACGTTGCTCTCGGGCATCATCTTCTTCATTCTCGCGGTCACCAAGGTCCGCGAGCGGATCCTCAACGCGATCCCGTTGCAGATGAAGTTCGCGGTCGGCGCAGGTATCGGGTTGTTCGTCGCGTTTCTCGGTCTGAAGAACGCGGGCATCGTCGTCAACAGTGACGCGACGCTGGTCGCCCTGGGTGATTTCACCAAGGGCACCACCCTGCTCGCGCTGTTCGGCCTGGTGGTCACGGTGATCTTCCTGGTGATCGGCTGGCACGCCGCGGTGCTCTACGGCATCGTCGCGACCACGATCCTGGGCATGGTGACCGGGCTGGTCGGCGTGCCGGACGGCATCGCCGAGCTGCCCAAGGGCCTGGATCAGACCTTCGGCCAGGCGATCATCCACCTGCCCGACGCCTTCACCGCGCAGATGATCGTCGTCGTGCTCACCATGCTGTTCGTCGACTTCTTCGACGCCTCGGGCACGCTGATCGGTGTCGCGAACCAGGCGGGTCTGCTGAACAAGGACGGCACGCTGCCGCGCGCGGCGAGTGCGCTGGCCGCCGACTCGGTCGGCACCACGGCGGGCGCGATCATCGGCACCTCGACCACCACGGCCTATGTGGAATCGACCGCGGGTGTGTCGGCCGGCGGCCGGACCGGTCTCACGGCGGTGACGACGGCGGGCTGGTTCCTGATCGCGATGTTCTGCTATCCGGTGTTCTCGGTGATCGCCGGATCGGCCGAGGTCACCGCGCCCGCGCTGATCGTGGTCGGCGTGCTGATGGCGCGCGCGCTTGGCGATATCGACTGGCAGCACCTCGAATACTCGGTGCCCGCGTTCCTCACCGTGATCATGATGCCGCTGACCTATTCGATCGCCAACGGATTGGCGATGGGCATGATCTTCTACCCGGTGGTGATGGTGGCCCGGGGCCGGTACAAGGAAGTGCATCCGGCCATGTGGGGGTTGATGGTGCTTTTCCTTGGGTACTTCTTCTTCCTCGTCGAGTAGGCGTTCGCACCATAGGTATGCCTATACTTAGGCTAGCCTAGCCAAGCTTGAAGGAGAGTTACCTATGAAGCGCTCGCTCGTTGCCGCGTCGATGGCGGTTGCCACCATCTTCGCGCCGGTCACCGCTGCCGTCGTCGCCACCGCTCCCGCCGCGATCGCCGCCCCGGCGACGCCGTCGGTCGGTCAGCTGCAGGGCAAGCTGCAGGCCGCCATGAACGGCTCCTCGGCCGAGCTCGAGTCGGGCAACGGGGCCGGCATGATCGTGGTTCGCGACACCGTCAACCGCATCCCCGGTTACAGCTGGAACGTCTCGGGTCCGGTGACTGTGGACGGCGACACCCTGTCGGCCACCCTGAACAGCCGCCTCGGCGACTACGCCTTCCCGATCCCGGTGACCTGGAAGGACATCGACGGCACCTGGAAGCTGTCGCAGGAGTCGGAGAGCACGCTGGTCAGCTACGCGACCATGGCGTGGTGAGCTGAGTTCTTTCATCTGGAAAGGTCGTCCCCGCGCGGGGGCGGCCTTTTCGGCATTTTGTGACCAGGGTCACAGAATTGGTGGGGGCGGCGTGAAATAGTTGGTCCGGGACCCAGGGTTGTGACCGGAAGAGGCAATCGGACCACGGTCCGATTGCGGGCATGGATCGAATCGCAGATGAGGAAACGATGACCGACACCGCTACCCGCACCACTCCCACTACTACCGACGAGGTCAATGCGCTCGGCATCGGCCTGCTGGTGCTCCGCGTCGGCTTCGGCGGCCTGATGGCCGCCTACGGCACCCAGAAGTTGTTCGGCTGGTTCAACGGCATGGGCTGGCAGGCCACCACCGACGGCTTCGAGGCAATGGGCTACAACCCGGGCGTGGTCTTCGGAACACTGGCCGGGCTCAGCGAACTGGTCGGCGGCCTGCTGCTGGTCTTCGGGCTCTTCACCCCGCTCGGGGCCGCGATCGTCGTCGGCACGATGATCAATGCGATCAACGTGCTGTGGAGCGGCGGCCTGTTCCCGGAGGATCCGTCGGTGACCGGCTTCTCCAGCCCGCTGGTCTACGCGATCGCCGCGGCCGCGCTGGCGTTCACCGGTCCGGGCCGTTTCTCGCTCGATGCCGGACGCCCGTGGGCGCGCCAGGGTGTGGTGTGGGGTGCCGCGGCCATTGGCGTCGCCGTGGCCGCCGCGGTGCTGACCCTGATCCTCAAAGCAGCGCTCTGAGCTGACACGACAGCGGCGCGGTAACCGGAATCCGGTTGCCGCGCCGCGTCTTTCGTTCCCGGCCGTGGTCATTTCGTCATCGGCCGGATGCCCGCGGTTCCACGCGGGACCCCCACCTGTCGCGGCGGGGGGTTAACCGCCTC
>NZ_JBHXMY010000158.1:0-2823 GCF_042720195.1 Nocardia sp. NPDC058497
CACTCACCTTCGACGCGTTCGGCGGACCCGGCAACAGCCAACTCGACCAGTCACTGATCGACCTGCTGATCACCGAACAGGTCCCGGCGACCCTGTTCCTCAACAAGCGCTGGATCGACGCCGACCCCACCCGGGTCCAGCGCCTCGCCGCGAACCCGCTGTTCGAGATCGCCTCCCACGGCGTCGCCCACAAACCGCTCTCGGTCACCGGCCGCGCCGCCTACAACATCGCGGGCACCGTCTCGGCCGAGGAGGCGGTGCACGAGGTGTGGACCAACCACGAACGCATCACCGAGCTCGCCGGCAAACCACCGCGCTTCTTCCGCGCAGGCACCGCCCACTACGACAACATCGCAGTCGCCATCGTCAACGAACTGGGCGAAACACCTCTCGGCTTCACCATCAACGCCGACTTCGGCGCGACGGCGTCAGCGGCCCAGGTCCAGCGCGCGATGAACGCGGCCACCCCGGGAAGCATCGCGCTCGCCCACATGCACCGCCCGAAATCCGGCACCGCGACGGGCATGGCCGCGGCGATCCCCGCCCTCCGCGCCGCGGGCTACACCTTCGTCCACCTGTAGTCGCAATCCTCAGCCCGCGTAGCGATGTCGTAGCTCGCCCCCCAGCACCACAGGCTGTCGAGTTCCGGCACTCACCCGGGTGAGCGGTCGCGCGTGCGGTCAGGTGACTCAGGTCAGGGTGGAGAAGTCGATGGCGACGGTGCTGCCCCGGTCGACGGTCAAGAACGCGGCGTCGAGGCGAGCGCCGAGTTCGATCTGGCCGACTGCGGCGAGCGGGACCGGCTGGATCAGGCGTACTCGCCATGGTGTCGGTTCGTCCCAGGCGCGCAGTTCGAGGTCGAGGCGCAGGACCGGGTCGTCGCGGCCGGTGTAGTCCGCGGCGATCGGGGCCACCGCGAGCACTGTCGCCTCTGCCCTGCGCCCGTTGGCCAGGATTTTGGCGGCTGCGCTCCGGCCGGATTGCGGGATCTCGGGCACGAACAGCACCACGCGTTCCCGGTCGCCCGGGTCAACCCGGCACCCGACGGTATCGCCGGGCTGCATCCATTCCAGGTCCTGGCTACGGACCCGCTGTCGTACCCGCGCGTCGTAGGCAAGCTCGCCGGGCACGTGGACCCGCACGGAGAACCGGTAGCCGCCCTCCCCACGCCGCGATCGCACCGACATCACCGTCGCGGTGGCAGGTAACCCTCTGATCAGCAATTCCCGCCGGGAACTCTCGGCCAGCAACCCCGGCCGCCTCCCGAACACCCAGGCGAACCGGTCGAGCAGGTTCCGACCGGGGTCGACCGCAACGAGGCTCATAGCAGAAGAGTAATGCGAATGCCCTACCCACAAGGGCAAATTCCCCGCACTCCCAGCCACACCGGGTGGGGGCAACTGCGCTGCGCGTTCACTGATCGCGGTTTCGGTCGAGATTCGCACCGATTGCGTCGATAGTGTGCGTTCGGCGCGGTGGAACCAGCCCAACCCCGCGTGTCCCGCCTCACAGCACCCACCCCACCCCGACAACTCCCGCGCCCCCACCACTAAACTCACCCCCATGACCAGTGCGTTCCCGACCATTCCCGCCGACCTCAAGCCCGCCGACGGACGGTTCGGCTGCGGCCCGTCCAAGGTCCGCCCGGAGCAGCTGCAGTCCCTGGTGACTGTCGGCGCCTCGGTGTTCGGTACCTCGCATCGCCAGAAGCCGGTCAAGGACGTCGTGGCGCGGGTGCGCAACGGCCTGCGTGAGCTGTTCTCGCTGCCCGAGGGCTACGAGGTCGTGCTCGGCAACGGTGGCACCACCGCGTTCTGGGATGCCGCCGCGTTCGGCCTGATCCGCGAGCGTTCGCTGCACCTGACCAACGGTGAGTTCTCCTCGAAGTTCGCCTCGGTCGCCAAGGGCAACCCCTTCATCGGTGACCCGATCGTCGTCTCCTCGGAGCCGGGCAGCGCGCCCGAGCCCGTCTCGGACCCCTCGGTCGACCTCATCGGCTGGGCCCACAACGAGACCTCGACCGGTGTGTCCATCCCGGTCTCGCGTCCGGTCGGCTCGGAGAACGCCCTGATCGCCATCGACGCCACCTCCGGCGCGGGCGGCCTGCCGGTGAACATCGCCGACGCCGACGTCTACTACTTCGCCCCGCAGAAGTGCTTCGCCGCCGATGGTGGCCTGTGGATCGCGATCATGAGCCCGGCCGCGCTGGCCCGCGTCGCGGAGATCAAGGCCTCGGGTCGCTGGACCCCGGAGTTCCTGTCGCTGCCGATCGCCATCGACAACTCCACCAAGGACCAGACCTACAACACCCCGGCGCTGGCCACCCTGCTGCTGTTCGCCGACCAGATCGAGTGGATGAACGCCAACGGCGGCCTCGACTGGACCGTCAAGCGCACCCTCGACTCGTCCTCGCGCCTGTACTCGTGGGCCGAGTCGAGCTCCTTCGCCACCCCGTACGTCACCGATCCGGCGCACCGTTCGCAGGTCGTGGGCACCATCGACTTCGACGACGCCGTCGACGCCGCCCAGGTCGCCAAGATCCTGCGCGCCAACGGCATCGTCGACACCGAGCCGTACCGGAAGCTGGGCCGTAACCAGCTGCGCGTCGGCATGTTCCCGGCGATCGACCCGGAAGACGTGTCGCAGCTGACCCGTTCGATCGACTGGGTCGTCGGCCAGCTCTGAGATAAGACCGCGATCAGGGCCGGTGCCCGGCGAACCTTTTCGGTTTTGCGGGCCCCCGGCCCTTTGGTGTGTTTTGAAAATTTTGTTTTGGTCAAAAGAAAGGCCCGCGGGTATTGTTTTTTTTTAATAAAAAAAAAA
>NZ_JBHXMY010000158.1:2833-11235 GCF_042720195.1 Nocardia sp. NPDC058497
TGCTCCCCCCCCCCCCCTCCCAGCGCTGGGGCCCCGCCCACTACCACTCAACCCCCCGCGCCACCGGCGGCGGCCCCCCACCCATATTCCGCGGCCCCCCCCCCCCGGCCCTTTGCGTGTGTTCGCAACATTTGCTGACGAGCACTCGCTCGCCCGGCGGTATTTGATGTTGATCCATCACCAAAATCCCTGCACACGAGCAGGATTCGTGTGGTGAGCCGATCAGATTAGCGGGACCTGGCGTCCCGGTGCGCGATTTCGGTCGTGCGTGTCTGCTGCCGCGGGCAAGTAATGTGCACTACTGTCTAGGAAAGTGGGCGGTGTCGTAGCCGACGCGATAGGGAGGTAACGGTGCGTGAACTTCGAGTGATCGGGGTGACGCCCGACTCCACGCACATCGTGTGCAGTGACACCGAGTCCGGCACCAAGTTCCGGTTGCCCGCCGACGACAAGCTCCGCGCGGCGGCGCGCGGCGACCTCGCACGATTCGGCCAGATCGAGATCGAAACGGAAGCGTCTATGCGTCCTCGCGATATCCAGGCCCGTATTCGAGCCGGAGCGTCCGTCGAGCAGGTCACGGCGGAGTCCGGGATGCCGGCCACCAAAGTCGAACGTTTCGCCTACCCGGTGTTGCTGGAACGCGCACGCGCCGCCGAACTGGCGCAGAAAGCGCATCCAGTGCGCCCCGACGGTCCCGCGGTGGAAACGCTGCACGAGATCGTCACCGCGGCCTTCGCCGAGCGCGGCCACACCATCGAACAGGCCGAATGGGATGCCTGGAAAGACGAAAAGGGTTTCTGGGTCGCCCAATTGCAGTGGCGCCACGGACACTCCGAGATCGCGGCGCACTGGCGCTACCAGCCGGACGCGCACGGCGGCTCGGTGTCCCCGCTCGACGACCCGGCCAACGACCTGATCGATCCCGATTTCGGTCGCGCCCTGCGCGGGCTCGCCACCATCCTGCCCACCCCGGTGGAGCAGGCCGCACCGGTGGTTGTCGAACCGCCGACCCCGGTGGAGCCGCGTCCGCGCGAGCAGGTCGCCCCGACCGCGCGTCCGGCGAGCCGTCCCGCCCAGCCGACGCTGGACGAGTACTACGAGCAGCGCGCGGTCGCGGCCGGTGGTGGGGCCGCGGCGATTCCGGCCGCGCCGGTGCCCGCCGCGCCGATCCCGGCTGCTCCGGCGACGCCGAGTCAGCCTGCGGCACAGGACAAGGAACCCGCGGCGAAAGAGCCTGCACCGGAGAAGCCGGCGGCGAAGCCCGCACGAGCGAAGCGGGGTAAGGCACCCATGCCGTCCTGGGAAGACGTCTTACTGGGAGTCCGCAGCTCCGGGCACTGAGGAGTTACCCACGCCCTCACGCCGGGCTCGACCGAATCGCCAGTTCTCGCAAGTACATGGGTAACTCGCCGGGTACGAGCTGACGCAACGCGCCCCTGCCCGTCAGCCGCCGACGCCGCGCAGCTACCCACCTGGGTCCGGCTCGAATACGCGGAGAGGCGGTGACTGTGCATTCGGCTTCCACTCTCTGGTACGTCGACACTCCGGATCCGGTGGCTGTATTGCGGGACCACCCCGAACCTGATCCGGCCGCCGCTGCGGCGCTTGCCGGGCAGTTGTATGCCGAGCACGATGTGCTGCCGATCATGATCGGGACGCTCAACGGGTGTGCCGCGCCGGATCGGGACGAGGTGTACATCGGGTGCTATCCGGGGCTGACCGTCGTATGCACGGCCGAGGCGGCACTCGTGCGGCCGACGAAATTGCCGGATCTGCTGGTGCGGCCGCTCGCGTCCGAGCAGACCTATCTGGTGTCGTTCGACGCGACACTGCACTGGGGTGCGTTCGCGCATTGGGAGCGGGGCGAATTCCGGCGCTCGTTCAGTTCCACCCGGGTCGACATCCTGGAGAACGAAGGGCTGCCGATGGTGTGGGAGCGGCCGTTCTGGGCGGGTGAGCATCCCGTGCCGTGGTGGGGCGGCACACAGCCGGGAGCGCAGTCACTGCCGTTCGATCCCCCCGACTTCGCCGACGCGGCCAATGCCGAATGGCTCGGCTTCCACTACCGCACGCCCGCCGAGCCGGGCGGCCTCGTCCCGGGCGACCTGGCGGTCTGCGGATTCACGCTGTACCCGAAGGGCCAGGCACCGCAGCCCCAACCCGCACAGAGCGCGGCCATCCGGCGCAAGCGGGGCCTGTTCGGCTGGCTGCACCGCACCGCCCGGGTCGTGCTGTGACCCGCCTCAGCCGCTGAGCTCCTCGACGATCACCGCCAGCCAGCCCGCCACCACACCGATCGCCGCGCCGGCCAGCACCCACCGCACCACCGGCGTGAACCGCCAGCGCCACGCCGTCGGCGCCACCCCGATCGCGGCGACCAGATTCACCGCGACGGCCAGCAGCGGATGCACCGTGGCCAGCGCGGCCCCGAACGCGTAGACCGCGACCGCGCCGAGCACCGCGACCAGCACGACGACGGTGCAGCCCGCCACCCACGGCACCGAATCCGGTTGGGCGCGATAGGGACCGTCCGGCTCCTGCTTCACGATGTCCGCACCCGCTCGTAGAACGCCATCGCCGCCGCGGTCGCCACATTGAGCGAATCGGTGCCGGGCGACATCGGGATCCTGGCGCGAACATCGGTGGCGCGCATGGCTTCCTCGGTGAGTCCGGGTCCCTCCGCGCCGAGCAGCAGCGCGACCCGCTTGCCCGTCATCGCCGTCGCCAGATTCGCCGCCGCGGGATTCGGGGTCAGCGCGATGATCTGGAAACCACGCTCGCGCAACAGATCCAAGCCGCCCGGCCACGACGGCAGCTGCGCGAACGGCACCCGCAGCACGTGCCCCATCGAGACCCGCACCGCGCGCCGGTAGAGCGGATCGGCGCACCGGTCGCCGAACAGCACCGCGTCCGCGCCGAGGCCCGCGGCATTGCGGAACATCGAGCCCAGGTTCTCGTGGTCGTTGACACCCTCGAGCACCGCGACCGTGCGGGCGCCGTCGAGCACCTCGGCGGGCGTCAGCTCGGCCGGACGCGGCGCCACGGCGAGGACACCGCGGTTGAGATGGAAGCCGACCACCTCGGCCATCACCTCGGCACTGGCCCGGTAGTACGGGATGTCGCGCCCGGCCAGGTCCCCGGCCAGCGGCTCGTAGCGTTTCCCGACACCGAGCAGCGCGTTCGGGGTGAACCGCGAGCCGAGCATCCGCTGCACGACCACCACGCCCTCGGCGATGACCAGGCCTTTTCGCCCAGGCAGGTCCGGCCTGCGGTCGGCGGAGGACAGGTCACGGAAATCGTCGACCCGGGGGTCGGCGGGGTCGTCGATGTCGATCACTTCGGCCACTGGACAATCCTGGCATGATGGATGCATGAAGATCGTGCAGTTGATCTTGAACATCCTGTGGGTGGTGCTGTGCGGCTTCTGGATGGCCCTCGGCTATCTGCTCGCGGCACTGATCTGCTTCATTCTCATCATCACAATCCCATTCGGCATCGCCTCGCTGCGGCTCGCCGGGTACGTGCTGTGGCCGTTCGGCCGCACGGTGGTCGACAAGCCGAGCGCGGGCGCCGGCTCGCTGATCGGCAACGTGATCTGGTTCATCTTCGCGGGCTGGTGGCTGGCGCTGGGCCACATCGCCACCAGTATCGCGCTGGCGATCACGATCATCGGGCTGCCGTTCGCCTGGGCGAACCTCAAGCTGGTGCCGCTGTCGCTGTTCCCGCTCGGCCACGAGGTCGTCGACGCCGACGACGCGCGCGCCGCGCACTGATCACTCGGATTCGGCGACGATCTGGTTCATGATCTCGACGGCACGGTCCAGGATCTCGATCTGCTCGGGCTGCAGGCGCGAGAGCTGATCGGTCATCCACGCCTCACGGGCGTGCGTCTCGTCGGCGACGAGCGCGCGCCCGGCCGGTGACAGCGACACGATGATCTGCCTGCCGTCGGTCGGGTGCGGACGGCGCTGCACCAGATCCAGGTCCGACAGCGAGGCGATGACGCGCGTCATCGACGGCGGCTGCACCCGCTCCTTGCCTGCCAGCACCCCCGGCGTCATCGCGCCATCACGCGCCAGCGTCGCCAGAGCCGACAGCTGGGTGAGCGAGATCTGCGCGTCGGCACGGCGGCCGCGCAGGTGTCGCGTGAGCCGTACGACGGCCAGTGAGAGATCACCGGCCAGGGCACGGACGTCCGATGGCGTTGTCACAGTGCAGAACTCTACGGTACGGCCGCGCCCCCTGATGGGTTTCACGCGGCTACTGTTTGGGTATGGATATCGGCCACGTCAGTTCCGAGATGCCCGCGCTGCCCCTACGTCTGGTAGATCCGCGGCCGGTCGTCGGCGCCGGTTTCGTCGCCTGGCTCGTGGCCGCGGCGCTGGTGTGGCTGAATCCGGCGTGGTCAGAGGCCCGGCCGGTGTGTCTGATGGGCCTTGCGGTCGGCGTGCTCGGACTGTCGATCTTCCTCGCGCAGCGCCGGTCCGCCCGGCGCGGCGACAAAGGCGCCCAGGTGGGGCTGCGGACCGACTAACCGGTCACCTCGAATTCGGCGCTCGTCCCGGTGACCGGACGCAGCGCCCCGTCGGCGCCCAGCGCGTCGGCGTAGTGCACGAACCGGTGCACCCCCGGTGTGGCCGCCGCGGGGATGTCCCAGGTGAATCTGGCGATCGAGATCGCGTCGCCTTCCTTGCGCCAGTGGAATCGCACGTCCCACTCCCCCTCGTTGGCCACCCGCACCCAGTCGCCCGCGCCCGTGCGGCGCTGCACGACCAGGAACGTGTCGCCGCGGCGTGGATTGTGTTTCGGATGGGCCGAGACGAACTCGACCGCCACCCGCTCCCCGCGCGGAGTGTGCGCGGGCGGCTGCACGAGGACGTCGCCGAAGGCGCGGCCCTGCGGTGTCGCGTCCGGGCCGGGGGTCGAGGCGAAGTTCGGTTGCAGGGCCGAGACATCGCGCGGCGCCGGGCCGCGGCCGATCGCCCCGCCCGCCACGAACGCCGCGGCCAGCCGGGTGAACTCCTGGAGGTACGCGCCCAGTGTGTAGCGCCCGAACAGGGTCGAGGCGCCCTCGTACTGCTGCGCGTCGTACTCCTCGGGCGTGGTGACGTATTCGTGGTAGGAGTTCGCGTAGCCCTGCAGCAGCACCTGTTCCGGGTCGACGCCGAGCGCCGCCGCCACCGCCCGCCGCACCCGCAGGCCCGCGACGATGGTGAATTCAGCGCCCGCGGCGGCCAGATAGAGCCCGCCGATCCGGATCAGCTGGATCGGCACCACATTCGGCACCCACGGCACCGGCGGGAGCAGACCCAGCGGCACCGCGATCGCCTTGGGCGCCTGGGCATCCGCGAGCCAGGCCGGGTGTGGCTGGTCGATCCCGCCGAGGAAATCGACCAGCGGATTGCGTACCCCCTCGGGAATCGGCCCGCCGGGCAGGCCTGGACCGTCCTCGACGCTGCCCGCGATCAGTGAGACACCCGCGGCGGCGGGCGAGGTGCGCCGCGGTGCGCCGTCGGGAGTGAAGCGGCCGTCGACGGCGACATCGGCCAGGTCGATGTAGCACAGCAGCGAGTCGACCGCGCCGGACATCGAGACAGCCTGTGCTGCCGCTCTTTTCGATACCGCGTACTGGCGTTCGCCGAGGATCCTGGTGTTCTCGAACTCGTCGGTGGTCGGCCCGTCGCCCGGGGCGAGGTTGAGATTGGGCGACATGTCACCGGCATTGGTCTGCGCGAACGCGGCGATATAGGACGCCGCGCCGTCGAGATGGCGCACGCCGTGTTCGATGTGCTCGGCGGCGAAGCTGGCGTAGCCCTTGTTGTCCGAGCTGATCAGGCGGTTCGCGTTGGTCATCGAGGTGTTGTGGGTGGCGAACCAGGTGAGCGCGCCGACCTCGCGGCCCGCCCTGCTGAAGACCAGCGTGGTCACCGCCGGGTCGACGGCGCCGGGGAACACCGCGCGGTCGGCCTCGGGATTGCGCTCGAAGGCGACGCGGGACCGGTTCACGCTGGCATCGTGCAGTTCGGTGCGACCGAGCGCGATCGTGCCGGCCCCGAAGTCGGCGTCGGCCGCGACGATCGCTTCGACGACGCCGTTCACCTCGGCGTCGTACACCTGCTGCTGAAATCCGAGCGTCGCCAGCGTGTAGGCGTAGTCGTGCGCGGAACCACCACAACTGGAATGGGTGTGGGTGGAGGTGAGCACGACATTTCGCTCGGTATAGCGATCGCCGAATCGCTGCGCGAGCGCCAACAGCACACCGCGATGGACGGACCCGAACACCGCACCGTTCTCGACCGCGACGTAGGCGATCCGATTTCCACCCGCACCGATCACGAACGCGCGCGCCCGCGGGCGCAGGTGAATTCCGGCGGTGGCCTGATCGAGTTGCGAGTAGCCCATCATGCCGCATTCCGCGGCGGGTCCGGTGAGATCGGCGATACCGAGACCGAATTCGAATCCGCCCGGTTTCGGATTCGCGTGCGCGGCGGGCGTTCCCGTGGCGACGAGGGGAACGGCGGCCACACCCAGCGCCGAAGCGGTGAGGACGGTACGGCGGGACAGGGGCATCAGGCGACTCCTTCGCAACTTCCGTTTCGGAGACAACCACACCAACTGGTCAGATGTCCAGGATTTTCTCGCGGACCGGCGAATTGACTGTTTGCCACGCGAGCGCTTAACTCGCACACGTGTCCTCCCGATTGAGCGTCGAAGAACGACGAGCCCACCTGATCGAGGCAGCGATCGGTCTCGCCGAGAAAAAGGGTGTCGCGGGCGTGACCACCCGCGATGTCGCCCAAGCGGCAGGTGTCTCGCTTGGTGTGGTGCATTACTGTTTCGAAAACAAGGATGCGCTGATGACCGAGCTGGTCAAAGCGTTGTCCATGGAATTGCGCGATTCCGTCGATGCGGATGATTCGATCTGGGCGGATGCCGGAACAGGAAAAGAAGCGCTTCAGAAATTGGTGCGCGGCGCACTGGAACTGATGTGGCGCAACATAGAGGCCACCCCGGAACGTCAGCTGCTCACCTACGAAACGACCACCTACTCGCTGCGCGAGGGTGAGACGACACCGGCCAAGATCGCGATCGCCCGCGAGCAGTACGCGTTCAACGACAGCACCGTCGCCGACGTGATGGACCACTGCCGGGAAGCCACCGAGACCACCTGGAACACGCCCATCACCGAGCTCAGCCGGTTCATCCTCAACGTCATCGACGGCATCGTGCTGCGCTGGTTGGTCGACGACGACAGCGAAGCCGTGCAGAGCCAGCTCGATCTGCTCGCCGAGATGGTCACCGCGCACGCGCGTTAGCCGCGCGGCACCTGGACGTGCACGGCGTCGTCGGTGTGCCACCACGGCACCCGCACGGTGCCCGACAGCGCGCCGCGCAGGTGCACCTCGAGGGTGTCGTGCAGGACCAGCGCGCCGGTCGTGTCCGCCGGTGACCACAGCTGACGCAGCACCACACCCAGCGGGTCCGCGGCCCAGGTGGTTCGCATGCCGGTGCCGAGCACCTCGGCGCTGACCTCCTCCGAGACCAGCGGCAGATCGAGCAGGGCGGCCAGTGCGCCCGCATGGGCGGTGTCGCCGGCCACCAGCCGCTCGGGCGGGACGACCAGGCCGAAGCAGGGCTGGTCGAGGACCATGGCGGTGCCCGCGTCGACGACCGCGCCGGACAGGGCGCGAACCTGCTCGGGGAGATCGAGTTCGCGGGGATCGAGCGCGCCGGACTCGACGGCGGCGGCCAAGCGGGCGTGGGTGTGGGCGATGACCTCGGGCGCCGGGGTTTTCGACGGGTCGGCGAGGGCGTCGAGGAGTTCTTCCGCGAGTTCGGCCGACATCACGTCCGGGCGGACCAGGATCGGGCGTAGGACATCCAGATCCGCGCCCTCGATGCCGACAACATCGAAAGCCGGTAGCAGGCCCGCGAATTCGTCGTCTGCGGGGTGCCTCAGGCGGCCGAGGGCGATGCCGTCGATGTGGGCGTGGCGGTGCAGCCACCAGGCCGTGTAGCCGTCGCGATCGGCGAGCAGGGCGCGGGTGCGCGGCTCGGACAGTAGGTGGCGAAGTGCTGTGGGCCAGCGGTTTTCGTCGACCAGATCGAGGTCGCGGACGGCCGCGAGCTCGCGGGGATCGGCGGAAAGGCTGTCCCACCAGTCGTGTTCGTCGTCGAGGTCGTGGTCGGGGCCGATCGGATCGGGGTCGGTGAGCACCGCGAAGTCCCAGCCGACGCCGATCGCGCGCAGGGCCTGGGGGCCGGGAACGGCGCCCCCCACGTCGGCGGCGGGGGGGGAACGGGGGTTCCCCCCCCCGGCCGGGGCGCGCGGGGGGGCGGGGGGGTGGACCCCCGCGCCCCCCCGCCCCCCCCCCACGGCGCCGAGCTGGGTCTTGTAGGCG